>JAYWHL010000524.1:0-6598 GCA_043777715.1 Cytophagaceae bacterium
TCGAAGGCCAACGCCCAAGGTGCAGGCGACCAAGGCATGATGTTTGGTTATGCCACTCGTGAGACTGATAATTATATGCCCTTGGCTTTGGACTTGGCACATAAAATATTACAAGAAATGTCGATAATTCGTAACCACGAAATAGCCCTGATGCCATATTTAAGGCCAGATGCCAAGTCGCAGGTTACGATTGAATATTCTGACGATAACGTTCCGCAACGCATAGATACGATTGTGGTTTCGACCCAACACGATGATTTTGGCCCCGATGCCATGATGTTAGCCAAAATCAGAGAAGACGTTATCAACATCGTGATACCGAGAGTAAAAGCCAAAGTAAAACCTGAATTACAAACATTGTTTGAGGGAGAAATCACTTTTCATATCAACCCTACTGGAAAATTCGTAATTGGTGGGCCTCATGGCGATACGGGATTAACTGGTCGTAAAATTATTGTAGATACGTATGGAGGCAAGGGAGCCCATGGCGGAGGAGCTTTTTCGGGCAAAGACCCTTCAAAAGTGGATAGGTCGGCAGCTTATGCAACACGCCATTTGGCCAAAAACTTAGTAGCCGCTGGGGTTTGCGACGAAGTACTGGTACAGGTTTCTTATGCCATTGGTGTCGCCAAACCGTGTGGTTTGTTTATCAATACCTACGGAACATCAAAAGTAGGTTTGAGCGATGGCGACTTGGCAAGAAAAGTAGAGCAAATTTTTGATATGCGTCCTTATGCCATCGAACAACGCTTGAAATTGCGTAATCCAATTTACTCAGAGACAGCCGCTTATGGCCACATGGGGCGTAAAAACGAAACTGTTACTAAACATTTTAACGGCCCAGAGGGTGTAAAATCAATAGAAGTAGAATTATTTACTTGGGAAAAACTCGATTATGTTGAGCAAGTAAAAACTGCTTTTGGTTTGTAAGATATATCAATCAATAAAAAATCCCTAGCCTTGTAAAAAGGTTAGGGATTTTTTTTGCTAGTATTAAAAAAATCAAAGACCAACCAATCAAGATTCAAAAATCGGTTTTTCAACCAATCCAAAACGTTGGGCTTGTTCAATGGTCAGATAATCTTTATAATCTTCTGTAATAACGAGGTGTTTGTCCATTTGGCGGGCAGTTTTCCAAATTTCAGATAATTGGTTTCTAATCAGCCATTTACCACTCACTTGAACCATGATTTCTCGGGGAGTGGCATTTATAATTTTTGCTTTTATTTTCTTGATAATTTCAAGATATTGTTCTTCGCTTATTTTTTTATCTTCTTGTTTATTGGTATTTGGTAAAGACTCAGGAGGTAAGGGAATTAATATTCTGAGACCTTCGTCGGCAACTTGAATATGGTTTTTGTGAGAATGAATGGCTTCGGCAATGCGTTTGGCGGTTACAGGCTGGTGGAGGATTTCGCAATTATCAATGATTTCTTTCCAAACTTTGGGGCGTTCTTCAACAGGAATTTTAACCAATTGTGCCGCATGAGACTCTTTTTGGGGGAGTTTATCAGAAATTTCTGAAAGCGAATCATGCAAGGACTGCACAATTTCGGCAGCTTCCATCATTTCATAAGCCCTTTGGCGTTTTAATTGCCAGCGTTCTCGGCAATAATGTTCAAAAGTCTGAAAATTGACCCGATATAACTTTTGATTTCGGATTTCAATCAGGGCATTGCCTACTTCCACAAAGGCGTGCAGGCCAATTGATATTATTTTTTCACAGTCTCGTAGTCGGCTTTTTTCTTCGATGGTAAGAAATAAACCTTCTGTTTTTTCTTCAAAATTTTGTGGTAAAACTACGTGCTGAACACTTGGGGCTTGAGGGTAGGTTCTTAGCATTTTTATAAATTATTGACGATGATAAAGGCCATAACAATACAATACTATGGCCAATCTAAAGATATAATTTTTAAAAACCTAATCTAAGTACCTGAATTTCAAGGGATATGCTTTTTGTGTCCGACCGTAGCTTATTCTGCCACTACTATTTTTTTTGAAAAAATCTGCCCATCTGTTAGCGATATTCTTACGAAATAAACACCCGACTGCTCTAAATTTAAAGAATATTGGCTATTGTTATTAACGTTATTAAAATAGAGACTTTTGACTAATTGTCCGTCGGCGTTGGTAACCGAAAGGCTCAAATCTTGCTTGGATTTTAGGCGTTGAAAACTAAAAAACAAATTACCGTCTTGGCTTGGATTTGGCCAAATCGTACAGATAGTATTAGCGGTTATCTCAACGCTTTTTGTTTTGGAATAAGCAAACTTACCGTCTAGGTCAATCATTTTTAGGCGGTAATAATTTTGTCCAAACATGGCTTTACCGTCGATATAGCTATAACTATTTTTGTTGGTGGCGGGAAGTATAGCTATTTTTTCAAAGTTTAGGGCATCAGCCGACCGCTCTATTTCGTATTGGCGTAGGTTTATTTCTTGGGCAGTTTCCCAATTTAGTTTGGCAAGGCCGTTGTCGTTGAGAGTGGCCGTAAAACCAAGTAGTTGAACGGGCAATGCCGCCAATGTAGAGCCTATCAAAAATTGGCTAAAACTGGTATTGTTTAACCCCGCCCCAAAAGTTACAGTACCTACTCCGCTATTGTTTGTTACAATATCAGCATCATCAATAGATGTTCCCCACGTAAGGCCATCATCGTTTGATAGTCTTTTGAATAATTTTAAAGAGGCAGGCGAGGCCACCATGGCATTGGTTGTGCCATATACATTTTTTATCTTAATGCTTGATAATGCCGTGAAAGTGGCATTAGTGCCATAGTTTCGGACAATATAATACGAAAGCGGCACACTAGGCAATGTTATGGCCGAGGCCAGTTGGTCGGGTGTTACGTTGAGCCTTGTTACCACTACGTCACCATTTGGGTACGTTCCCGATGTTGGAAAGGTAAGTTCTAGGCCAGGGCTTGCGAAGTCTTTGAGGCCCGCACTCGAAACGTTTATGCGTTGAAATTTACCACCACCAACTGGGGCAGTAGAAATGGCCGTTTTGGTGGCGTTGCCAGCTAGTACTACATTATTGACTCCTATTTTATCATAAGTGGGTTTTCCTACCCCTTCGTTAAACTGGTAATAGGCTATGAGCGAGGCATCGGTGGCGGGCATACTACCCATATTGGGGTTATTACGAGTCAGATTCATCAGTTCTCGTATTTCACTAGTACTCAACGACCTGTTATAAATACAAACTTCGTCTATCAAACCCTTAAAATTCCGACTGGTGTTGCTGCGGTCTATTCCTAACTGAAAAACCTCATTAAAATTTACGGCAGGGTGAGCGGTTGTGTTGGTATAAGGCACACCGTTTAAATAAGCAACTGCTGCCGTTGGACTAATGACCAATGCCACGTGCGACCACACATTGATTGGCACCGTTGGCCCACCAGACCACCCATACGACGACCCTGCATCGTTCCAGTGATAGCCTAATTGATTACCATTTCTGAAATCTAGGCCACTTGCCCCACCACTACCCGAAAAAATAATCCCTGCATAACTGGCTTGGTTGCCATTGGGTTTTATCCATGCACTTAGCGTTATGGTATTGGTAGTAATATTGATGGCATTGCTTTGTTGGGCATAGTCTCCCTGTGCCGAAAGCGTGAGTAATTTTCCAGCTAGGGTATCTACATTACATTCGTTGCCAGTAATTTCTATGAAATTGGTCAATGTTTGCGAGCTGCTACCCAAGCCATCGGTTACAGTTAATGAAACATCATAAAAACCCAAGGCTACATTAGCATAAGAAACCACTGGATTTTCTAGGCTAGAACTAGAAGGCGTACCCCCAGGGAAAGTCCATGCCCAAGTGGCCGAGGCGTTTCGGACGGTTGAATAATCTTTGAACTGGATAGTTTCTCTCGAACAAGCCAATTTGTTAGTACTGGCCGAAATCTGAGCCTTTGGCGGCGAGGTTTCGTACAGATTATGCTCCCAAGCCCCACGAGAAGTACCGATACGTAATTTGCCCAAATTATAGTTAATAAACATAAAGCGTATGTCCATGGCAGGCAGGCCATTGCCTAACATCAGCCAGTCGGCCATGCTATTGTTTTTGTAATAAACACCGCTTTTGTTGGCCACATACACGCCCCCGTTTGAACCTCTCTGAAAAATTATTTTGGTGTTTGGGTTAGACGTCAGCGTGGCCTGCGTGCCAAAAGCCGCCCAAGAAGTACCTCCATTGGCCGATTTTAATACTTTACAAGCTGTTTGCACTCTACTATAGGTTAGCCAAACTTGGTTGGGGTCGGCATCGCTTACGGCTACATCGGCAATATTGGTTTCGTTGCTACTGGCTGCCAACGTTGGGGTTACGTCTGTCCAAATTGTACCGCCATCTGTGGTTTTCCAAAGTTTATTGTTAGTCAAACCTACCACTACGTATATTACATTGGGGTTAGTCATGCAAATTTTTTCTCTAAAAACCTGTCCAGTAAAAGTTTTGACAATACTGATAGACGCTCCGTTGTCGGTAGTTTTTATCAGGGAGTTTTTCCAAGTAGCTAAATTGGCGTTACCCGTAGGATATTGCCCAGCATGGTGTGTAATAAGCGAATAATAAAGATTTGGGTGAAATTCCATTGAGTTAAAATAGGCATAAATTCCACCCGCATCTAAAAAATTAGATTCGTTTATCATCGTATGTACGCCTGTTCTAAAATACCGATAATTGCTATAACCTTGGCTATAAATATAGCGGTCGTCTAAGGGATTTACGTCTGTATTGCCTTGGTCTGCTCCGCTCAAGTTATACCATTCAAAACCCGAACCGTTTTCTTTTGCCATTGCTGGGCCGTGATTGTTACCACTGGCTACTAAATCCGATTTAAAGGCCGAACCAAAACCCCATAATTCATGGTTACTGATGCTATTAGAAATCGTAGCAAGCGTAGCCCCTCCGTCAGTCGATAAAGCCACCTCTCCGTCCGACCCCACCAAGGCTCTATTATTGACCATATCCACCGAACGTACATCGCTATGAGTAAAGGTCGAAGTTTGGAAGCCAACCCCATTATTGGTAGAATAATAAGCCTTATCCGTACCATAAGTACCATAAACGAGTCTATTTTCGTTGTTTCTGTCCATGGCTATATCGCCATGATGTATTTTGGTATCGTCGGTAAGTCCGTCTAGCATATTCACTCTTTTGAGTATTTCTGCCCCCGTGGTGTTATTTAATTTATAGAATTGCACGGCCTGATGCCCATAAGCCGAAGTCCCTGTGCCAATGGCAACATAAATGGCGGTGTTGTTATCAGAAGGCAACAATAACTTTGCCCAGCCTACTATTTGCCCATTGGCAGCGGCATCTAAAGTAATGGTTGTCATCACAGTAAAACTTGCCCCCGCATCAGCCGAGCGATACACAACCACTTGGTTATTGTTGGAGGTACTCAAACAATAAACTACATTATCGTTTGTGGTACTCCAGTCTAGCATTTCGCTATGGCTAGAAGAATCCCAAATAGAATAATTGGGCAAACCCGTTGTTATCTGATTCCAAGTAGTACCTCCATCGCTAGTTCTATAAATTCTACTACTCCATCTCGCCACCACAACATTTGGGTCGGTTGGCGACACGGCAATATCATAAGCCTTACCACTGTATCCCGCTGATGTTAAGGTAGTTGTAGTCCAAGTAAGGCCACCATCTGTCGATTTTATAACCCTTGATGTACTTATGGCATACACCGTATTGGGCGTATCTCGGCAAACGTCTAGGTCAGAATAGGCTTCATCGGGCATATTGGCATCGGTCAATGTCCAATTTGTGCCACCGTCGCTGGTCATCCATAAGCCACCAGTCAAAAATCCAGCAAACATTTTTTGCGTATTAGTTGGGTCAATTCTATTCAAATAAACATACCCACCGTGGTTATAGTCTGACGAATAGCCCGTTCTGGCACTGTTTACTGGCCCAATCATGGTCCAAGAGCCTACTGTTCGGGTTGTGGCGGTAGCTTTAAAGGCTTTATTGAGTTCAATTTTTTGATGTTTGGTATCATCAAAAGGAGGCGGATTTTGTACTTTCCCATTTTTGTCAAGATAAAATAACTTTGTTTTTATCCAGCCTTCGCCATATTCTCGGCTCTTGCTTCTCTCCCATTTATGCGAGCCAAAGTAGTTATCAAACAAATTTTTAATCTTAAAATAATCGGCACTGGGTTTACGCATTTCTTTGAACCAAGCCGAGTTTTTATGCTTCATTTCATAAACATTATCTTCTTTTTCAGTACCTTTCTTTGCTAATTTTTCGGATTGTGAATTACCTAAAATTTCTTTTTGATTGACTGGAAAATTTTTAGTGTCAATTTGAGCCTTGATTGTGAGATTAAAAACTACCAAAAAGAAGAACAACGTAATGGATTTCATTGACTGAAAAGGTTTATTGAGTTTAGAATTATTATTGGGAACTCACCGCTGAGAAGGTTTTGAACTTCCCAGCATTAATATTAATAAAGTGCAGGTATTTGCTAGAAAACAATCAACGTTTTTTAATGTAATCTCTTGTAATTCAGGCCAATAGCCGCTTAAATCAAATACTTGTCTCTTTTTTGCCTACTACGGTTTGTATCATT
>JAYWHL010000525.1:0-2383 GCA_043777715.1 Cytophagaceae bacterium
TACCCGAAGCCAAAGACTACAAACGCATTGGCGAGGGCGACCGTGGCCTAAACACAGGCGGTATGGGGGCGGTGTCGCCAGTGCCGTTTGCTGGAGAGGCATTTCTGAAAAAAGTAGAAGAACGCATCATAAAACCAACGTTGGTGGGCCTAAAAGCCGAGGGTATTGTTTACAAAGGTTTTATTTTTATTGGCCTGATGAACTGCCAAGGCGAGCCATGGGTAATAGAATACAATGCCCGAATGGGCGACCCCGAAACCGAAGTAGTGTTGCCAAGAATTAGCTCCGATTTTTTGAGATTAATGCTGGCCACAGCCAATCAAACCCTTGACAAAGAGACCCTTGAGATAAATCCACAAACGGCTGTTGGCACGGTGGTTGTGGCTGGGGGCTATCCAGAAAATTACCAAAAAGGAGATATTATAGCGGGTTTAGAACTACTAGATTTTGTGTTGCCTTTTCATGCAGGTACACAACTGGTCGAAACTAAAGTTTTGACTAACGGCGGGCGAGTAATGGTGATGACGGGACTGGGAGATAGTATTGACGAAGCCAGACAAAAGTCGCAAGAGGCCGCCAAAACGGTTATTTACAAAGGCAAATATTACAGAAAAGACATCGGCCTAGATTTGACGTAAGTGCCATCTTATTTTTACCGCTAAGTCGCAAGGACGGGAAGAAAGATAGTGTGTTAGCTTCTTTGCGGTTATATTGTTTTTATGAAGAATGATTTTACCGCTAAGTCGCAAGGACGGGAAGAAAGATAGCGTCTTAGTGTCTTTGCGGTTAAAAAATATTTAAACAGATTGTAATGACCGACTTATTTACAACAAACAGAATACCAAACCTTTACATTCTTTGTGCCTTTGTGGTTTAACCTGTATTTATAATAGTCTGAATATCAAACCTTTGCATTCTTTGTGCCTTTGTGGTTTAACGTGTATTTATAAAAAGCCGAGTACTAAACCTTTGTGGTTAAAATGAATTAGGTATTCAATTTCACAAAACCGCCGTCAATCGGGTAGTCGCAGCCTGTTATAAAACCAGCTTCGTCTGAAGATAAATACAGAGCCAAGTGGGCTATTTCCTCGGGCCGAGCCATGCGGCCAATGGGTTGAGATTCAGAGAGTTTAGTAAACATTTCGTTTTCTTGGCCTGGATAATTTTTAGCAATAAAACCATCTACAAAAGGCGTATGCACCCTAGCTGGCGAAATACTATTGCACCGAATATTATCTTTGATATAATCCTTGGCTACGGACTGGGTCATCGAAAACACAGCTCCCTTGCTCATAGAATAAGCAAAACGATTGGCCAAACCCACCAATGCCGCAATCGAGGCCATGTTAAGCACCACCCCACCGCCTTGTTTTTTGAGGATAGGAATAGCCGCAAACAAACAATTATAAACCCCTTTTACATTGACGGCCAGTATTTTATCAAAATCACTGGCAGACGTTTGTTCTATATTCCCTATTTGGGCAATGCCTGCGTTATTCACTAAAATATCTAGGCGACCAATGTTTAAGAATGTTGCCATTACTTCTTCTTGACTACTCACATCGCAGGCATGGGCGTAGGCTTGGCCATCGTTAGCTACGATTTCGGCTACGGTGCTGCTGGCGGTTTCGATATTCATTTCGAGGATATGCACCGTTGCCCCCTGTTTGGCAAAAACAAGGGCTATGGCTCGGCCAATGCCACTACCACCGCCTGTAACCACGGCAATTTTATTTAGAAGAGAAAACATGATTAATTTTTAGAGATAAATGTTTGGTAATGACAGCCAGAGTTTTGACGTTAGGCAACCTTTTAATCAAAATTACGTAATGATTATAAAAACAAAACCGTTTTTTACAAAGATATTATCTTAAACGTTATTCCCTATTTTTTGAGTAATTTTGCATTTATTTTTATCAGCTAACCAACTCGTTTTATATGTATATGTTTGAATCATTGTCTCCAAAATCACACACTCGCCAAACTTCTAATCTTTTCCGTTTCTTTCTAACCGCTCTGTTTTTTTGTTTTTTGGCTTCTTTGCAAATAGGTTGTCAGTCGAGTAAAAAATCAGATGAAAAATCTCTTTTTACCCAGCTCGACAGCACCCAAACACAAGTAGGATTTGTGAATAAACTCGTGCCAAACGATAAACTAAACATCATAGACTATTTGTATTTTTACAATGGTGGAGGTGTGGCCACGGGCGATGTAAATGGTGACGGTTTGGCCGATTTGTTCTTTGTTTCTAACCAAGGTAAGAACAAATTATACCTCAATAAAGGCAATATGAAATTTGAAGATATATCGGCCAAAGCGGGCATAGAAGGCATGGCCGAATGGAAAACAGGCGTAACCATGGCTGATATTAATGGCGATGGTT
>JAYWHL010000526.1:0-6584 GCA_043777715.1 Cytophagaceae bacterium
TGTAAATCGTTTGTGGCAAACGAAAAAACTGCCGAAGATGGCAACGGCCATGGCACGCACGTAGCGGGTATTATTGCCGCCAAAAGTAATAGTATTGGCGTGATTGGCGTGGCCGCAAACGCAACGATAGTAGCAGTAAAAGTTTTGTCAAAATCGGGCGTAGGTACAGATTCTGGCGTGGTGGCAGGGCTAAACTATGTAGGCACGATTGCCAAACCTGGCGAAGTTGTTAATTTGAGTTTAGGAACGTCTATCTCCATTGCTTTAGATGCTGCCGTAAGGGCATTGGCACAAAAAGGAATCAGAGTAGTGATGGCCGCTGGAAATTCAGCCAATGCCGCCACCAACAATTCGCCTGGGCGTTGCGATGGCACAAACCTCTACACCGTATCTGCCATTGACAAAAACGACAAAATGGCCTCGTTTTCTAGTTATGGAAATCCGCCTATCGACTATGCCGAACCTGGCGTAAGTATTTTATCATGCTACAAAAACGGCACTTATGCCACATTAAGTGGTACATCAATGGCTGCCCCGCACTTGGCAGGGCTTTTGGTGGTTACCAACGGAGCTATAAAAAACGGTGGATCAGTTTCGGCTGATAAAGACAGCAGCCCCGATATTATTGGAAAAAGATAGGTTTTTGATAAGAAATACTTTGAAAAACAGTTAGTTTCCTGTTGAATGCAAAGTGATTGAGCCATTGATGCAAGTAGTATGCCTATTTGCATTAATGGCTCAATTTTTTTGTGGGATAGCACAATTCTAAACCCTACTTTCCACTAATATTCTGCATTTTTTGAGGATAGAGAAAATTTTGTATAATTCATTGCCAGCAGCGTTATAGGCATTGCTCAAGATATAATGCTGTCCTTCCAACATCACAAAAAACCAATTCCTACCCGAAACATAACTTCCATAAATAGGCTGTTTATCTCCATTTTTATCTTGAGCTGCCACCATGCCAATCAATAATTGGCCAAGTGGGTCATTATCTCTACTATTTTCTTGCCGATGTGGATACGGATTATACTCATGCAAACAGAAATAAGGTATTTTTGGTGTTTGTTTCCCTTTTGCCAACATAAAATCTACTTTACCTGAAGCTGAAACGTTTCCGTGTGTAATACTCAAGGTACGTTGTGTGAAAGGCTTGAAATTTGCTGTGTAGAAATGTATTAGGTTCAATACAGGAGCAATGAAAAATAGTTTCAGTTCGTCTTCATTCCAGTTTTTTACTTCGTTTAAAAGCAACTCTTTTAATTCATCTAATTGATTAATTTCCAATGCATTAGGCTCGCAATCTTTCGCATCTAGCCACGTTTCGTAATGTAAGCTAGTGCGAAGTGCCGATATACCAAAGGTGTCTTCCACCTGCTCATAAGTCCATGTATCGAATGACCTTATAATAATTTTTTTAGATTGTTCGCTAAATTCATTAAAGAGTCCTGTTATTGCCTATTATTTTTCTTTTATACGTTACCAAAAAATATCCAAGAGCAAGGAAATAGGACTTTGAAAAGTTACTGGAAACCTCCAAAAAACTGCTATAAAGCAACAATGCTAAATCCTAACATTTAAATTCAGTAAGAATTAAGACTTATTTTTTAGTTTTTTTTGCTTCTCAATTTGTAGTTGCAAAGAAATTATAGACATTATTCCAAGAAACAAGGGGAGCTTCATATCAGAAGTTTGCACGCCATAATAGAATTTCTTAACTAAAAAGTCTAACGTGATTATTGAGAATAATATTACAAGAATGTTTCTGAGCCATACCCAGTATTTCAGTTGAAATTCCATCTTTTTTTATTGAATCTAAGTTATTATTTGGTTAAAATCGCTGTCAAAATGTCCGCTGATAGTTTTTTGTGCTTACCACCAACGAAAAGAGCTTGTGTTCAGGTGGGGAATTTTAAACACTTTCACCCGAACATTTGATGATTTAAATTACTTAATTTAATATACAATAAGTTTTCTTCCACCGAAATAAAACGAGGCTGCCACTGCGATTCAATTACTTCCGTTTGTCCACACTTGCCACAAACCAATGTTGGTGGTAGTATTTTTTGTCATCCGATGTTGAGTTTTCGGGCAAAAAACTGTCCATCGAAAGCAGTCCGAAACAGCGAAGTAACTGTCCACATGCTATTTCGTAGTTTTTATTCTTTAAATAGATTTTTGTAGTTCATAATTAGTCCAAAAATTGAAGCTACAAAGCCGAGAATGTAAATAATGTAAATAATTGATTGTAAGGGTTCATTAAAATTTAAAACTTTAGCATCAAATTTTTCGAATAATTCTTTTCCACAAATGATGCCAATAACAACGAAAAAAAAATATAAACCTTTTTTATTTTCCATTTTTATAATTGTATAAATATTAAAATATCTTCTAAAACCGTCCACGGGCTACAAAGATATTTTTCAGGGTTCGTATCAAATTTGTATCCAATTTCTTTTTGACGTTTTTATTTTTCAGTTTCGTTATTTTTTTTCTTGAATGTTAGAAATGAACTGAAAATAAATGTTGCAAGGTAAAGAAAGCCTAATGCTTTGTTTTTAAATACAAAATTTTGAAAATCAAATTCTCTCAGCAATCCCAAACCTATTGGGAATGCTATGAGAGCAAAACCAATATTAAAACCTATTTTGTTTTTCATATTTTTCTCGTTTTACTATTGAAGCTGTTTAACCTTATTTCTTCCCGCCAAAATTGACTCTTTTTCAACGAGACTTTAACTTTTTTATTGACCGTAGCGATACTATGCTCGTTCCACTACGGCTCAAAACCTTCGTCTAGTCAAAAAATAGCCTAATTTTGCCCTAAAATTAAAAGTTTAAACAGCTTCATTTTATAATGGTCTAATGTAATAAAAAAACTGTCCAACGAAGCAATAAAATAAACTCTCGAAAGTTGTCCGAAAATACTGAACTGTTTGAAAATCGTCGTGGTAACATTACCACCAACCTCCCCCCTCTACGCAATTACCACACACAGCCCAGCCTCCACGTCGTTTTCTACTTTTTTGTATTTAACGTCTTTTTCTATTCGCCCATCACGATACTGTACGTTTACACGTTGGTTGCGGTCGGCAATTTTAATAACCTGCCTTGGGGCTACTCTCTCAACAATGGCTTGAGTATTGGCACTAAAGTCATCGTCGGAGGCACGTTGGCTTAGTCCGCCCAAAATCCCTGCAATATCGTCCTTACTGGCTTTTGTTTTTTGGCTTGGGGCTTCGGTTTTTTTGGTTTGTTGTGGGGCAACCTCATCTTGTGGAATATCGGCCTTCATCAAAAACGAAACGGTATCATAATTTACTTTATTCAAAAACCGTTGGAACATCTCTACGGCCTCAAATTTATATATCAACAAAGGGTCTTTTTGTTCATAAGAAGCATTCTGAACGCTCTGTTTCAAATCGTCCATGTCTCTTAAATGCTCTTTCCATTCTTGGTCAATGATGCTCAAAGTAATAAATTTCTCCATTTCCTTTACCACCTCACGGCCTTTGTTGTCTATGGTTTTGCGGAGATTACAACCCACATAGGCGTTATGAACACCGTCCGAAATAGGTACAACCACTTCTTCTATCGTAGCACCACGTTCGGCCATGATATTTTTGAAAACAGGAAGAGTTTTGTTGGCAATCTCCTTGTTTTTTTGTGAATAAGCAGCCTCGGCACTGGCGTACAAGCGTTGTGTTTTTGCATCGGACTTTAGTTTGCTCATTTCTTCACGGGCAAAAGGCGGTGCAATACCCATGGCCCCAAGACTACGAAATTCTAATTCGTCATAATTATTTCCCGCATTGTTTACCAATGCCGCACAAACGTCATAAGTGGTATTGACAATATCTAGCGAAAGCCTCTCGCCAATCAAGGCATTTTGGCGGCGTTTATAGATGGCAGTACGCTGATAGTTCATTACGTCGTCGTATTCTAGCAAACGCTTTCTAGTTCCAAAGTTATTTTCTTCTACTTTCTTTTGGGCTCTTTCGATAGACGACGTTATCATCGAATGTTGAATTACCTCGCCTTCTTCCATGCCCATTTTGTCCATCACACTGGCGATACGGTCGGAGCCAAACAATCGCATGAGTTGGTCTTCGAGCGACACAAAAAACTGTGATGTACCAGGGTCGCCCTGACGCCCCGCACGGCCTCTCAACTGCCTGTCCACCCGCCGTGATTCGTGGCGTTCGGTACCGATAATAGCCAAACCACCCGCAGCCTTCGATTCGGCGGTTAGTTTAATATCCGTTCCACGACCTGCCATGTTGGTTGCAATGGTTACCGTTCTAGGAAAACCAGCCGAGGCCACAATTTCGGCCTCTTTTTGGTGATATTTTGCATTCAAAACCTGATGCTGAATTTTACGCATGGCCAAAAGTCGGCTCAAAATTTCCGAGTTTTCAACCGAAGTTGTACCCACCAATACAGGGCGATTATTGGCTACTAATTCGCTAATTTCATCGACCAAAGCATTGTATTTTTCACGAACGGTTTTATAAACTTTGTCCTCATCGTCTTTTCTTGAAATGGGTCTATTGGTTGGAATCACAACTACGTCTAGCTTATAAATCTCCCAAAATTCTCCTGCTTCGGTTTCGGCAGTTCCCGTCATACCACATAGTTTGTGGTACATTCTAAAATAATTTTGTAACGTAATCGTGGCATACGTTTGGGTGGCGTCTTCCACTTTTACGTTCTCTTTGGCTTCAACGGCTTGGTGCAAACCGTCTGACCAACGGCGGCCTTCCATAATACGCCCCGTTTGTTCATCTACAATTTTTACCTTTCCGTCCATAATCACATATTCTACGTCTTTTTCAAAAAGCGTATATGCCTTCAACATTTGCTGAATGGTATGAATCCGCTCGGCTTTGATTGAGTATTCTAGGATAACGGATTCTTTGGCCGCAATTTTTTCATTTTCGGGTAAATCGCCTTTTTCTACGGCATTCAACGAAACACTCAAATCAGGCATTACAAAAAACGTTGGGTCTTCGCCTTTGCCTGTTATAAAATTGATACCCTTATCGGTAAGGTCAATGCTATTGTTTTTTTCTTCAATCACAAACATCAATGGGGCATCAGCTTCGGGCATTCGCTTGGCGTTTTCTTCCAAAAACGAATTTTCTGCTTTTTGCAAGATGGCTCTATTTCCTGTTTCTGACAAAAACTTAATCAAAGGTTTATTTTTTGGCAAACCCCGATAGGCCCTAAACAAGGCCACGCCACCTTCTTCGGTGTTACCAGATGCTATCAAACGCTTGGCTTCTAAAAAGAACTCTGAACATATTTTGCGTTGAGCCTCTACGATAGAAATTACCCTAGGTTTCAATTCAATAAACATTTGTTCATTATCGCCACGTGCCATTGGCCCACTGATAATGAGCGGCGTACGGGCATCGTCCACCAAAACCGAGTCCACCTCGTCCACCATCGCAAAATGATGTTTGCGTTGCACTTGTTCTTCGGGCGTGCGAGCCATGTTATCACGGAGGTAGTCAAAACCAAATTCGTTGTTGGTACCATACGTTATATCGGCCAAATACGCTTCTCTTCTTTCGTCGGTGTTGGGTTCGTGGCGGTCGATACAATCTACCACTAGGCCATGAAATTCAAACAATGGAGCATTCCATTCTGAATCTCGTTTTGCCAAATAATCATTTACCGTAACAATATGTACCCCCTTGCCAGCAATGGCATTGAGATAGGCAGGAAAGGTTGAAACCAGCGTTTTGCCTTCGCCCGTGGCCATTTCCGATATTTTGCCTTGATGCAACACCACACCCCCAATTATCTGAACGTCATAATGGAGCATATCCCAAACAATCTTATTGCCTGCGGCCAGCCATTCGTTTTTCCAAGTGGCAGTATCGCCTTTTATCACAACATTGGCTTTTTTGGCAGCAATAAATTGGTCATGGACAGTAGTTTTAACTACCAACTGGCCGTTTTCTTTGAATCTTCGGGCAGTTTCTTTTACCACGGCAAAACCTTGGGGCAGTATATCCAACAAAACCACCTCTAATTGCTTGTTTTCTTCAAGACCTAGTTTATCTATTTGATTAAAAATGGCTTCTTTTTTGTGAATATCCATTTCGTAATCGTCTTCAATTTGCTGGCGAAGGTTGGCAATTTGCCCTCTTACCTCCGAAAGTCTATCAGCAATAATGGCTTTGAGGTCGGCTGTACGCTGGCGTAGGGCGTCGTCAGACAAGTTTCTGAGTTTATCGTATTCGTTATTAACTTTCTGAACATAAGGCGTAAGTTCCTTCATGTCTCTGTCCGACTTTGTTCCAAATACTTTGGCTATTCCTTTGGTGATTAGATTTATCATTTTTTTTGTTTTATTCTACCACAAATTTAATCTATGCTTTTTAAAAAGAACTATATTCAATCATAAAAAAGCCCTGTTGTATCTCAAAAGGAGAAATACAATGAACAGGTAAAGGTTTTTATTGATAAACGGAAAAATAGGAAAAATGAGATATGAATGGCAAAAAATGAATATAAATCACTCAAAATCAGCAACTAACGATATTGAATCGGCCATTTTACAAGGTATTGTTATTT
>JAYWHL010000527.1:0-2381 GCA_043777715.1 Cytophagaceae bacterium
CGAAACAGGCGAAACCCAGTTGGTGGTTGATGGCTGGCTAACCAACGAAGCGGGGAATCAGACCATAAAACTCAGTAAATCAGCCTCTTATTTTGATAACTCCGTAGCCAAACCCGCTCTTGGGGCAACCGTGGTGGTGGCCGACGACCAAGGGAAAGTTTATAGTTTTACCGATACCAAAGGAGACGGAAACTATGTTTGGAAACCCAAAACCGCCCAAGAAATTTTGGGAAGAATTGGCGGAAAATATACCCTAAATATCAAATTTGATGGCGAAGAATATAAATCAATCTCGGCCATTAACCGAGTACCCAAAATAGATTCTCTTGCCTACGAATACCGCAAGCCAACCGTTACCCCTACCGATGCCCCGACAGAAGGCTATTTGGCCGAATTTTATGCAAGAGATTTCTCTGGCCCAGGCGACTGTTACTGGATAAGATATGGCCGAAACAACAAGGTTTGGAACAAAGCCCAAGACCTTGAACTTGCCTACGACGCCGCCTTTAGCCCTGGCGCCCCAACCGATGGATTTTTGTTTATCAGACCCCTCAGGCAATCAATAACGCCAAATAATGGCACAGAGCTTTATGCCGAAAAAGACACCATAAAAGTACAGTTATATTCGATTACCGAAGAAGCGTTTTTCTTTCTAAGTCAAATCAGGCAAGAATCCTCCAATCAAGGGCTGTTTGCCACTCCCCCAAACAATATTGTGGGTAATATCATCAACACCAAAACAGGTGGCAAAAAAGCCCTCGGTTTTTTTGGATCTTCGGCCATTAGCCGCTTCCAAACCGTAATAGACCCCAAAAAAGCCAGACCATCTACCAAATAAATAACCGTAATCAAAACGAAGGCTTCATTATTAAAAATTGTTGTTGTTTGTAAAATTGAATTTCTGCAAAATAGCCGTGCCACTCTTTTAAAGCGTGGCACGGCTATTACATTGAACGGCCAAAACTAAAATATACTCTTCCGTGGTTTGTGTACCACGGGACTGCCTAGGTAAAACACCCTTGCGAAAGCAATACGCCGATTATAATTATCTGTTTATCAGACATTTAATAGTATTTTAACTCTTCGTACATTTTGGCCTGTCGTGGGACGAGGCCGAGAAAAAAGTATTGCTTTCGCATCGGTGTCTTGTCAGGGGACAAGCCTCGGAAAATAAATCCATGGAAAAGCATTTATTTTGTTCTAATACTTACTATTAATGATGATGTGGGTATCTTCAAACCGGTCATATTTTTCAGAATTTTGAAACCTAAATTTGTTGTTAAGAGGCTTTAACTTTACAGGATTGCCATTTTCATCGTCCCAAAAATAGGTTGAAAACCTCTGTGGGTCAAAATTATTACCAACACCCAGAGCTATTTTGCCTATCATGTTGCCATATCTCATATTTAATGATTCTATTATCGACAATAAATCACCCTTAACTATAAGGCTTGTTTCTTTCACTTCTTGTTTTAGATTAATCAAAATAAATATACCCTCGATTTTATTTCCTAGATAATAAGTATCTTTTTCAACTTTAATTTTGAAAGATTTTTCCATTGAATCACTATGGGTTAAGAAGAGATGAGCAAAAGGCGTTGTCGAATCAACTTCTGCTAACAACTCTCTATAATTTTCAACAGAAACGCCGAGTTTTATTGATTTTAAGTCAATTTCTTTTTGTGTCATCATAAGCGAATTTTGTGAATATACGATATGGCTACCCAAAAGAAATACTAGTCCAAGTAATATTTTTTTTTGAATAGACATATCGTGTTCTCTGATTTATTACTGTTCAAGTTACAAACAATCTCCATTACCAAATAAGTCATAATTGGCTTCGTTAGTTATTATGCTTGGAGAACCAGAACCATAAAAATCTGCTCTTCCTCCTTTCAGAATCATTTCCTCTTTAATGAAGTCCAAGAATTTTTGTTCTAGTACATACTTCATCACAACAACAGGTACTCTCTTATAGAAATCAAAAAGCCTATCTGCTGCTCTTTCGGCAGCATTTGCTGCATCCGTAGCCGCTTGTCCTTCTGAAACTAACTGACCGTTACCATATCTAACTGGAAACCCAAACCAAATTGGTCTGTCAACTGTTACTCGAACATCTGATCTAGCTGCATCTGAAAATACGACATTAAATTTAATGTTTTTAACTTTTGCCTCTTGCCAATTTGCACTTGATTTTGAGAATGAAAAACTAACACAATCAATACCTAAGCTAATACTGCTTGTGACTGTGGGTTCTAAACTCTGCTCAATACTCGCCGCCGTATTTGGCCCACTATACACATATCCACCACCAGTATTACCCCCACCCGAAAACCCAGAAAAAGTATCAAATGGATTTGGCCCAACCAGCCCAGGAAGCG
>JAYWHL010000528.1:0-2379 GCA_043777715.1 Cytophagaceae bacterium
CTTATCAACGAAATAGAGTTTTTGGGGCTTAAAGAATCCCTTTCGTACATTGCTCAAAAATATGAAAGCAAGGTAGTATTTACTTCGTCGTTTGGTCAAGAAGATCAAGTAATTGCAGATGCTATTTTCACTCAAAATCTCGAAATTTCGGTCATAACCTTAGACACAGGGCGGCTGTTTCAAGAAACCTACGACCTCATGGACGCCACACGGGCGAAGTATAAAGTGGCCATTAAACCGTATTTTCCCAATAACCAAAATATAGAAAAATTAACACAGTCGAAGGGTTTTAATAGTTTTTATGAGTCGGTAGAAAACCGAAAAGAATGTTGTTTTTTCAGAAAAATAGAACCCCTCAAAAGAGCATTAGCAGGGCAACAGGTTTGGATAACGGGGCTACGAGCCGAACAGTCAGAAAACCGCAATGCCATGGCACTTTTGGAATGGGACGATGGCAATAACATCTTGAAATTCAACCCCTTGATTCATTGGAGCTATGAGCAAGTATTAGATTATCTAAAAATCAACCGTGTACCCGACAACCCCCTGCACCGCAAAGGCTTTGTATCGATAGGTTGCCAACCCTGTACCCGTGCCATCGCCGCCGACGAACACCCAAGGGCAGGCCGCTGGTGGTGGGAAAACTCAAAAAAAGAGTGTGGGCTACATTAGCTGGGCTACATTAAGCCCCCTAGCCCCCGATGGGGGAATTTAAAGACAAAAATTAGATAATACGCTGTTTTTCAATGTATTAAATCCAGTTTTTTTAATTCCTGTCTCCAATCTGCTATCTCCAGTCTCCTTAAAAAATATTTTAATGATTACACAAGAAAACATCAATTTATTATCTTCAAAGGCCAGAATTGGCTCTTTTCCTTACGAACTAGAAGACGAAGCCGTTTATATTATCAGAGAAGTGGCCGCCCAGTTCGAGAAGCCCGTACTGTTGTTTTCGGGGGGGAAGGATTCCATAACCCTCGTAAGATTAGCCCAAAAGGCTTTTTATCCTGGCAAAATTCCTTTTCCACTCCTCCACATCGACACAGGCCATAATTTTCCTGAAACGATTGAATTTAGAGATTGGTTAGTCAAAGAAACTGGGGCTGAATTGATTGTGAGATACGTCCAAGATTCTATCAATCAGGGCAAAGCCAAAGAAGAAACAGGCAAATATGCTTCAAGAAATGTGCTACAAACCGTTACGCTTTTAGACGCCATCGAAGAGTTTAAGTTTGATGCTTGTATAGGCGGGGCAAGGCGAGACGAAGAAAAAGCTAGGGCCAAAGAAAGGATTTTTTCGGTTAGAGACGATTTTGGGCAATGGGACGCCAAACGCCAACGCCCCGAACTTTTTGATATGCTCAATGGGCGTATCAGCATTGGCGAAAACGTGAGGGTTTTTCCGATTTCTAACTGGACAGAACTAGACGTTTGGAACTATATCCGTGAAGAAACTATGCCTATTCCTAGTATTTATTATTCTCACCAACGCCAAGTAATTGAGCGAGATGGTATGTTATGGGCTGATTCTGAACACCTTAACAAGAGCATTGACGAAATACCCTTCGAGGCAACTGTAAGGTTCAGAACCGTTGGCGACATGACCTGCACCGCCGCCGTGGCATCAGAAGCCACAGCGATAGAAGACATTATTCTTGAAATATTATCAGCAAAAATATCAGAACGTGGTGCCAGAATAGACGATAAACGCTCGGAAGCAGCCATGGAAAAACGTAAACAACAAGGGTACTTTTAAAGCCCCCTAACCTCCGAGGGGAGGGCTGTTAATTGCTGACTTTAAAAGTCCTTCTCCCTTATGGAGAAGGATTTAGGATGAGGCAAAAGGGGTCTAAAATTGACCTTTTTGCTTCACCCCCAGTCTTAGCAATTAATAACCCTGCCCTTAACCCCCAGAGGGGAAACTAAATACAAAATTCCTACCCTTGGGCTAGTTAGTTAAATTCTAATTTCAAAAATTCCTCATCGAAGTAAAAAGAGCTATGGATATTCTAAAAATTGCAACCGCTGGGTCGGTTGATGATGGCAAAAGCACCCTTATTGGGCGTTTACTTTATGAAACAAACTCAATAACCGAAGATAAAATAGAGGCCCTAGAAGCTGCCAGTAAGCGTAAAGGGCTAGATTTCTTGGATTTATCGCTACTGACAGACGGCCTCATTGCCGAACGAGAACAGGGCATAACGATAGACGTTGCTCATATTTATTTTAGCACCCCCAAACGTAAATACGTAATTGCCGACACCCCTGGCCATTTTGAATATACCCGAAATATGGTTACTGGGGCATCTACGGCTAAGGTTTCGTTGATATTGATAGACGCCCGTCATGGCGTAGTGGAGCAAACTTTTAGGCATTTTT
>JAYWHL010000529.1:0-6573 GCA_043777715.1 Cytophagaceae bacterium
TTGTAAAATTGTTCAGCACTCAGAAAGGCCAAAAGGTTAAAGCCAAAAGGCCATACAAAACACAATAATTAGCCTAAAACTTGTGTTTGATTTATAAAATTTGTGTTCAAACGTATTCAAAATACCTTTCATGAAATCCCCAATCATAAAAATATTAGCTTTGATTATGGCCCTCATCGGCTTTAATGTATTGTCTAATTATTATTTTTTTAGGTTAGACCTTACCCAAGAAAAACGTTTTACTATTACTGATGCCACCAAAAATCTTCTTAAAAATCTAGACGATGAGGTGTATGTAAAGGTGTATCTCACGGGCGACAAACTCCCTTCGGGCTTCAAACGCCTAGAAAATGCTGTAAAAGAAACCCTCGACGAATTTAGGGTGCAGGCGGGTAGCAAAATAAATTATCGGTTTATAGATTTGAACGATGAAGTAAAAGACGAGAAAAACAGGAACGAGCAATTTGCCGAATTATCAAAAAAGGGGATTCCTCCTACCGAGGTTTTTGACAAGCAAGGAGGCCAAAAAACCCAGACTGTTATTGCCCCTGGAGCGGTTTTGAGCTACAAAGGCAAAGAAATGGCCGTACTTTTATTGAAAGGCAGCAAAATGGCCTCGCCACAAGAAACCCTCAACCAAAGCTATGAAAACGTAGAATATCAACTGGCTTCGAGTATTAAGGAATTAACCAAAACCGAACGCAAAAAAATAGGTTTTTTCCTCAATTACAGCAGTTTAGCCTCTGTAAAACAGTTCGATTTAATCCGAAATTTAAGGCGTTCTTATGACCTCTTTCCTGTTGATATTGCCCAGTCGCCAACGCTTGATGGCCTTGATGCCATTTTTGTATTAAAGCCCGACAAGCCTTTTTCTGATGATGATATTTTTAAGATAGACCAGTTTGTGGTAAAAGGTGGGAAAGCCTTATTTTTTGTAGATGCTCTCAAGGTCGATTCCTTGGCACAGGAGGGTAGTTTGGCACAGCCCAATGGCGTAAATTTAGAAAATCTGTTGTTTAGATATGGCGTGAGGCTAAACACTAATCTAGTAAAAGACTATCAGATGTGTGCGGCTATTCCGTTGGTGGTGGGAAATATGGGTAATAATCCTAACCTAGAATTAGTGCCTTGGGCGTATTATCCGCTGATTAATAATTTTGGTAAGTCGCCCATTGTCAGAAACTTAGATGCTATTTATATAAAATATGGCGGAAGCATAGACACCGTAAAGGCCAATGGTATCACCAAAACGCCATTATTGATGACTTCCCAATATACCCAGATTCTGAATGCTCCCGCCCTAATTAGCTACAACGCCGCCCGTAAAGAGTTTGACCCCAATCTTTATCGACAAGGACAAAAAATGCTTGGCGTTTTGCTAGAAGGACGGTTTTTGTCGCTCTTCAACAATCAGATTTTACCCTCTGACCCACGAGCGGGCTTATTCAAAAACCAAGATAAACCCTCTAAAATACTGGTTGTGGCCGATGGAGATTTACCCACCAACGACTTTGACAAACGCCAAAACTCGCCCATGCCACTCGGTTTTGACCAATATTCTGGCCAAACTTTTGCCAATAAAGACTTTGTGATGAATGCCGTTGATTATTTATTAGACGAAAATGGTGTGATAACCGCCCGCAACAAAGAAATAAAACTAAGGCCACTCGACAGGTTAGAAACCACTCAAAACCGTGCTTATTGGCAAAGTATAAACTTGTTTTTGCCTGTGGGTTTGGTGCTTTTGGTGGGTGTATTGATGCAATGGCTACGCAAACGCAAGTATGGCGTTTAAATTTGCCCCCCTCACTCATAGCCTAACTTTGAGTCATGCCATGAGTATTTTGTTACTTAAATGGATTAATGACCGTAATTTGTTTTTCGTAAATTTGAGAATCGTTCAAATCTTCGGAGTAAAGGGTAGTGGCGTTGGTTTCTAGGCCAGCTGAAACAATAAGGCTATCAAACCAACTTAACTGATAACGGTCAGCCAATTGAGAGGCCGTAATAATAGTGGTATCGGAGGTGGTCAAGACTTTAAAATTTTCCCGAAGTTCTAACAAAGCTAAAGTAATATCTTTCCAGTCCATACCCATTTTTTTGCGGGCAATATTGCTAAACTCAATCATTACCTGCGTCGAAATCCATCTATCGGGCAAGCTGCACAAAGCCTGGGCAATTGCCTGTTTGTGAGGTTCATCGTCGGAGTAGGCATAAATCAAAATGTTGGTATCTAAGAAAATAGGCATTATCGGGCGTTGGCTTCTTCACGGTTGAACACAAAGCCTTTTGTTTTAAGTTTTATTGCATTAAAAGTAGGCGAAGCTAAGGGAGTATCGGACGAAGCGACTAAATTAGTCAAAGCATCTTTGAGCATTTTTTTAGAAATTGCTATGTCAATTAACTTCAAAAGAGCCGCTTGTTCGTCCTTATCCAATAAATCAAGCATTTTTACTTTTTCCAACAAAGGCAAATTCATATCGCCAGTCATATCCATTGAGGGGTTTATATTGGCGAGTTGCTTATGATTCTGAAAAAGTTCTGCCATTGGAATACCAAAAAAGTTGGTCAGTTTTTCAAGCGTAGAAAGCGAAGGTTCAATTTTAGCATTTTCAATACGGCTATATTGTCCTTGGGCTATTCCCACACCCAAAGCCACCTCTTTTTGCGATAAATGCTTGCTATCTCTAAACAATCTCATATTATCAGCCACGATATTCATTATTACGGTCATAGTATCGAAGGGTTCAATTATATATAATAAGTAATAAATAAGCGATTATATACATATAATCGAATTATTTTATATACAAATATACATCAAAATATATTTTTAATATATATCAATGAGGATTTTAATATGAATAATAATTTATGAAAATATTTAAAAATCGAAACCTATCTTAAATACTGCCCGAATGTTGGAACGTAACCGCAGACACCAACAAAAATATTAGTGGAATAACTTACAATTAATTAAATTTACCCGTTGTTTCAAATGTTCTCGTAGGGTTCATCTCCCCCACTCATGCCATTACTCAAAGTCATGCCATGAGTATCATAACTAAAACAAAACAAATGCAATTAAACAAAACACTTATCGATGCTCAAAATTCGGACGGGGCGGCGGCTCATGCCAAAAAACTGAATTTTTTATCGTCTGAAATAGATGGATTAGAAAAAATTATTACCCAACTCATTGATTTTCAGATTGCTATTCCGTCGTGGGCATTGGGTACGGGGGGTACACGTTTTGGGCGATTTGCAGGCGGAGGCGAACCCCGCAGTTTAGAAGAAAAAATAGAAGACGTGGGTTTGCTCCATGCCCTTAATCAGTCGTCTGGGGCTATTTCTTTGCACATTCCTTGGGATATTCCGAGCGATGCCCAAGCCATTAAAACCCTTGCCGCACAACATGGCCTAAAGTTTGATGCCGTAAATTCTAATACTTTTCAAGACCAAGCCCATCAAGCCTATAGTTATAAATATGGCTCGTTACAAAACGTAAACAAGGCCATACGCAAACAAGCCATTGAGCATAATATAGAAGTTATAAAACACGGTGTGGCCTTGGGTTCGGAATCTTTAACGGTTTGGTTATCAGATGGTTCGTGTTTTCCTGGGCAATTAAATTTTAGACAAGCCTACGAAAACACCCTAGAAAGTTTACAAGAAATTTATAGTGCTTTGCCCGCCAATTGGAAACTTTTGCTGGAATACAAAGCCTTTGAACCCAACTTTTACTCGACCACCGTGGGCGACTGGGGAATGTCGTATTCGTATGTAAAAAAACTAGGCAACAAAGCCTATACCTTGGTGGATTTGGGGCATCATTTGCCCAATGCCAACATCGAACAAATTGTGGCTTTGTTGTTGATGGAGGGCAAATTGGGCGGTTTTCATTTTAACGATTCCAAATATGGCGATGATGATTTGACGGCAGGCGCCATAAAACCATATCAACTATTCTTGATTTTTTGTGAATTGACCGACCCAACTAATAAAATGAATCCTTTTAATAAAAACGAAGGCTTTGGTTGGATGATAGATGCAAGCCATAACGTAAAAGACCCCCTAGAGGATTTGTTGCAGTCGGTAGAGGGCATAATGACGGCCTACGCCCAAGCTCTTTTGGTGGATAGACAAGCCTTGGCCATTGCCCAAAACGAAAACGATGTGGTGCGTTGTCAGGAGATTTTACAAAACGCTTTCCGTACCGATGTCCGTGCTGTTGTGGCCGAGGCTCGTTTGCGGGCAGGCGGAGCATTGAACCCTATCCAAATGTTTAGAAATCTGAAAGTTAGGGCCAGCCTAACGGCCACAAGAGGTAGTGCAAATGTGGCAACTGGTTTGTAAATTTGTTATAGAATTACAGTTCTATTATGATTTATACGTGAACTACTTTTAGCCACCAAGTCTCAAAGATAACAAGAAATTAATTGTTCAATTTCGATAATTTGGAGACTTCGTGTCTTAGTGGCTTTTTTTAAATCTCATATTAATTATAGATGAACTGTTGAGTAATTATGCAGAATTAAACTATATTTTGAGTAGATGTAATGAATTGATAGTCAGGTAGATAACTCCTGCCTTCTGTCTTCTCAATACTGCCTCCCTACTTACCTAAACCCTAGATGTAAAAACCCTAAATTTCAAAATCCCAAAACCTGTTTATGAAAAAACTTTTACTTTTTCTTTTGTTGATATTCATTCAAATTGCCAAAGGCCAAGCCCCGATTTTGTCGGAAGATTTTGAGACTTCGGCAGGCACATTGCTCACGGCCAGTGGCTGGTCGGCTCATAGCGGGGCGGGTACTAATGCCGTCAAAATAGTTGCTGGTGGGCTTGTGTATGCGGGGGCGCCAGGTTCGGGAACGGGGAATGCCGTTGAACTGCTTACTTCGGGCGAGGACGTGAACAAGCCCTTTGGCACTATAACAAGTGGCTCGGTTTATCTTGGATTTTTGCTACAATTATCTGCCGCACAAGACGCTGGCGATTATTTTCTGCACCTTGGCCCAAACGCCATTGGTACAACGTTTAGGGCCAGGGTTTTTGCCAAAAAAAACGGAACAGGGTTTTCGTTGGGCGTTCTCAAAACTGGGAATGGTGGCGTTTTGCCAGTGTATGATACTCAAGTACTGGACTTTAACAAAAGCTATTGGGTAGTTGTAAAATATGTTTTTAATGCCAGTGCCAACGACGACGAAGCTCTTTTGTTTCTTAATCCAGCCGCCAGTAGTACAGAACCCGCCACGCCACTCATCAAAGCGATTACCAACGACCTCGACGCCGATACTAACCTCGGTTCGGTGGCATTTAGGCAAGGTTCGGCTGCCAATGCTCCAACCTTGAAAATTGACGCCCTACGAGTGGGGACGTCATGGGCAAGTGTAACCACGGCTTCAAATTCGCCATTGATTAGTATTTCCAAAAGTAGTCTTTCGCAGTTTATTGGCACAACCGCTGCCGCAACCGACATTCAGAGTTATCAAGTAACAGGAGCAAATTTGACGGATAATATCACAATAACCGCCCCAGTCAATACCGAAATTAGAAGGGAAAGTACCATGGCTTTTGGCTCTACCATTACTTTAAGCCAAAATACGGGTAATGTAGCCCTAACAACCATTGAGGTACGAATGAAGCCCGTAGCGGGGAGTTTTTCAGGAAATATAAACCATACAAGCAACGGGGCAGTTGCCAAAACCGTAAGTGTTACGGGGATTATCAATGACCTTAATAACCTTAAAATCAGTACAATAGCCAATGCTCGTTTGCTGGTGGCCAATACACTGGTAAGCATTGCTGGGCGAATAACGGTGGGTAATCAGTTTGGGAATTTGCCTTTTTTGCAAGATGCCACAGGCGGGATTCCGATTTTTAGCGAAGCCCTAGCCGCTGCCGTTCAGATTGGCGATTCGGTGGTGGTAACGGGTCAATTAACGGCTTTTAATGGACAAATTCAGATAAACAATACGAATCTAAGTTTTCAGAAAATAGCAACAACGAGTAAAATCATAACGCCCAAAACGATTTTATTGAGCGAAATGGATAAAAACGAAGGCCAGTTAGTAAGCATACAAGGGTTAAGTTTTGATGACAAACGCTTTGTTTTTACGCCCAATTCAAACTTTGCAGTGTCGGCAGGTACGGCCACAGGCGAAGTGCGGATTAATGCCGCCACAGACCTCGTGGCTCGCACCAAGCCCCAAACTGCGGGCAATGTTGTGGGCGTGGTGGGGCGGTTCAATGCCATTTATCAACTCCTGCCTCGGTTTATTGCCGATGTACCCAATACGGGCGTTTATAGCGTGCCGAGTGCCAATGTTCCTCGTAACGAAACCATCAATGTTGTAACGTGGAATACGCTTTGGTTTGGCAATACGGCCAATGGACCAAGCGATGAGGCTCTTCAACAAAACAATGTAAAACGAGTTTTGGATTCTTTGAGGGCTGATATTTATGTATTCGAGGAAGTGGCTAACCCCAAGGCTTTCAGGGATTTAGTGACAAAAATGACGGGTTACAAAGGTTTTTGCTCAACGGCAATTTCGGCAGGAAGCACCCTCG
>JAYWHL010000530.1:0-6558 GCA_043777715.1 Cytophagaceae bacterium
GAAATTCGGGCTTTGCGTTGCTCGTCTTCAAACGAACTTCTTAGCAACCAATAGGCCAAATAAATCAGCATTCCAATCGCTGCCGAAATCACTTTGGGGTCTTTGGGCAAGGGGTCGCCCCAAGTATAGTTTCCCCACAAAGCCCCTGTAATATAACCCAAAAGGCCAAATAATAGCCCTGTGTTGGCATATTCTAAAGACTGTAAATCATAGTCTGGATTGTTGGTACGTAAATATTTTACGGCATACCAGCCCGAGGTACTCATCAGGGCAATCATAGCAAACCACAACGACACATGATAATACACATTCCGAATGGTTTCGTTCAAGATATTTAGCCTAGGTACAGGCAAGGTTAGTCCAAAAAGCATTAAGTACATTAACAGTACTACGCACAAAATTTTCCACCAGTTTTTTTTCATTATTTTTTTAATTTAAGATTTCCACAAATACGGAAACAATATCACAGATAATACCCAAACAATAGCATTGAGGGCCATGAGCGTTAGGGCTTCGTCTTTGCTGCTACCTCTGTCTAGGCCATCGAGGGCATTTTTTGCCATTTTCATGGCCATTAATAACATTGGGATTATCAAAGGAAAGCTCAACACCGACATCAACATCGCTGCGTTTTCGGCCTTTGAGGCTATGGCGGCCACCATCGTGAGTGTTCCTGCAAAACCCAAACTTCCCAACACAATGCTTAGTAGATACATTGGCAAATCCCCAACTGGATTACCCATCACAAAAGCATAAAAACCAAACCCTAATAAGGAAAGAAACGTCATTAACATACTGTTATACAGCATTTTAGAGATAATTATTCCTTCTGGACTAGCAATGGTATAATAGTACAAAAGCCTTGCGGGGCGTTCTTGGGTAAAACTTTTGGCAATGGCACTCACGCCCGTAAACAATAAAATTATCCAAAAAAGGGTATTCCAAGTAATAGGATCGAGGGTATTTCCCTTGATTCTGAAACTTAAATAACAAACAAAAACCGTGCTTACCAAATACAAAAGCATACCGTTTAGGGCATAGCGTTGGCGCCATTCCAGTTGTATATCTTTTGTAATTAATACTTTAATTTCGTTTATCATTCAATATAGTTTTCTAATTAGCCATTAAGCCACAATCACAAGCGATTTATCCTACAAAATTACATCAGAAGGCTCATTTTCTAAGCATTATTTAGTATTTTGCTTAATATCTTTCTTATCTAAAACAATATTTTATGAAGTTCGATTCAAAATCTAATATTATGCTCGTTGTGGTGGCCGCTTTGGGCTACTTTGTAGATGTTTACGACCTTATCTTGTTTGCAGTTATTCGTAACGATAGCCTCAAAAGTTTAGGTTTTACAGGCCAAGACCTCATGGATAAAGGCATTTATTTGTTTAATATACAAATGGCTGGAATGTTGATTGGGGGAATATTGTGGGGCATTTTAGGAGATAAGAGAGGACGGCTTTCTGTGCTTTTTGGCTCTATTTTAATGTATTCGTTGGCCAATATTGCCAATGGTTTTGTAACTGATTTTAACGTTTATGTTCTTTTTAGATTTATTGCAGGTATTGGCCTAGCGGGCGAACTGGGGGCGGGCGTAACGCTCGTAAACGAAGCCATGAGCAAACAAAACCGTGGTTATGGCACGATGCTAGTAGTAAGTTTTGGGCCAATGGGAGCAGTTACGGCGGCCTTGATGGGCAAGTTTTTTGACTGGCGAACGGCCTTTTTTGTAGGCGGAGCAATGGGCTTGGTTTTGTTGTTGATGCGTATTGGTATTTTTGAATCATTGATGTTTAAGAATGCCTCGAAAAGTAATACCAAAAAAGGCGATTTCATTAGCTTATTCACTGATTCAAAGCGATTTATGAAATACCTAAAATGTATTTTTGTTGGGATTCCCGTTTGGTATGTAATCAGTATTTTAATCACTTTTGCCCCAGAAATTGCCGAAACCCTAGGAGTAGTTGGCCAAGTTTCGGGCGGCACGGCCATTATGTGTGGCTATATTGGCTTGTCTATTGGCGACTTTGCCAACGGATATTTGAGCCAATGGATGAAAAGTCGTAGAAAACCCCTTCTCGTTTTTATGCTTATTAGTTTTGTTTGTAACCTGATGTATCTCAATATCCACGGCCTTGATACCAGTACTTTTTACTTAATGTGTATTATTTTAGGTACTTTTGCAGGTACTTGGGCGGTGTTTATTACTACCTCGTCCGAGCAATTTGGCACCAATATCAGGGCCACGGCCACTACCACTATTCCCAATTTTGTAAGGGGTGCCGTTATTTTGATTACGCTCTCTTTCAAGGAACTACAAAAATCGTTTGGAATTTTAAACAGTGCCATGCTTGTAGGGATTGTTTGTATGACCTTGGCAATTTGGGCAACCTATAACCTAGAAGAAACCTTTGGCAAAGATTTGGATTATGTGGAGTAGGGTAATTGATAGACCTAATATTCCTAATTTTACAAAGAAAATATCTATTTGCATTTTTTGTAATTAGCTGACAAATAAAAAATTAACAATTCAACATTTCATTATATACCACTTTAAAATGATAAACAAAGGCATATTAAACGAATTAATTAAAACTCAAGATTTAAGAAAACTTGAGCAACATTTAATCTATGCTTATTTGACAAACAAAAATATTGATTTCTATCAAAGTTTGATTTTAACTGATTATTTCAAAAATTTTAGCCAAAACACCAAGTTAAATTTCGACATTTCTTCGTTGGGTATTTCAACAATTAAGGAATTAGAAAACTGTTTAGAATTGATTATCCCACTTTCGGACAGGAAATTAAATGGTGCTTTTTTTACGCCAGACTATATCATTGATTTTATAATTAACGAGGTAAAACCTGAAATTGACCATAAAAACCTTGACCCCAGTTGCGGCTGTGGTGCTTTTTTGGTTGGCTTGACGGACTATTATAAACAAAATTTTGGCAAATCAGTTAGAGAAATAATCCAACAAAACATCTTTGGTTCTGATATTCTAGCTTATAATATTCATAGAACAAAGTTAATTTTAACCATTTATGCCTTGCAGTATAGTGAACTATTACAAGACAGCGATTTTAATTTATATCATCAAGATAGCTTAAAAGCCAAATGGGAATTTAAGTTTGATAATATTGTGGGTAATCCACCTTATGTAAAATTCCAAGACCTTACAGACGATATGAGGGCATATTTAGTAAACCATTGGACAACTATTAATAGTGGAACTTTCAACCTATATTTTGCTTTTTTTGAATTGGGTTACAATCTTTTGACACCAACAGGAAAGTTGGGGTACATTACACCTAACAATTATTTTACTTCGTTAGCAGGAGAGTCAATTCGAAAGTATTTTCAAGAAAAAAAATGTGTTTCAAGAATTATAGATTTTAGTCATAAAAAGGTTTTTGATGCCCAAACTTATACAGCATTAACTTTTTTGAACAAAGAATTGAACGAAAGCATCAAATTTGATAGAATTAAAGACGGTTATAAACCAAAAGATTTCCTGCCAATAGCCAACGGGTCGCCAAATTATATCAAAAATCTAAACTCAAAAAAATGGCGTTTACTCAAAACTGACGAGCAAAAAAATATTAAAAATATTGAAACAATTGGCTCACCGATTGGTAAACTTTTTGATATTTGCGTAGGTATTGCAACACTCAAAGATGAGGTTTTCTTTATAGATACTAACAATGAAAAGGAAGGTTTTTATCTCAAAAGCACAGAAAATGGCATTTTTGAAATAGAAAAGGAAATTACGAAGTCGGTTTATAAAATTTCGGATTTTAAAACACAGGAAGACGTTAAAAATAACACAAGACGAATAATTTGTCCTTATCATCTGAAAAAAGGAAGTGCAACCCCAATCTTAGAATCTGATTTTAAGAAAAAATATCCAAAATGCTATAAATATTTATTAACTGAAAAAGAAAATTTGATGCTAAGAGATAAAGGAAAGGTTAATTTTGAGCCTTTTTATCTTTGGGGTCGTACACAAGGGCTATTGAAAAGTGGTATTAGAATCTTAAATCCTACTTTTAGCTTAAAACCTCGTTTCCTTGTGATAAAAGAAGAAAATGCCTTTTTCACGAATGGGTACGGAATGTTTTTTAGAGAACAAACAAATGAATTTTCATTATTTGCAAATGAAACAATGCCAATTACAAAAATCGAGAATATAGATGTTTTTCAGAAAATATTGAACTCAATTGTAATGCATTATTATGTTAGCAAAACAAGTATTGCCATTGAAGGTGGCTATCCGTGCTACCAAAAGAATTTTATCGAAAATTTTACAATTCCAGAACTTTCAAACCGTGAAATTCAACTTATTCGTTCCTTAAACTGTTCGCAAGAAATTGATAATTTTTTAATTAATAAATATCAGCTAAACTTATCAATACCAAATCTTGTCGAGTAAGTTTTCAATAGCTTTTCTGCAAAGCTATTCCAATCTAAGCCTTCATACTGCACGGTTGTATCTCTTGAGAGTAGCCCGTCTTCAATAAGTTCTTGGGTTGTATGATAAATTTTGGATACTTTTTGGCTAAAATCCACAATCAACAAACAGGTAGATTCATATTGATAAAAATATTTTGTTGGGTCGTTTCTACTACTAATTGCATGAAATGACTTTATATATTTCTCTACTATTTGTGAATTAACTTTCTTAAAAACACATTTATTATTTTCAAATTCCTTGTCATCGTATTCTGGCACGGCAATCATATACACCTCTCCTAAAACCATTGCTGGGCATCTATCATGCAAGTTTTGAGCCTCTGAAATGGTTCTTTCATAGAGTGTATCAAAGTTTTTTTGAATACTACTTATCTGACTTCTAACATTAATAGCCAATGTCTTTTCTGTGAAACTTTCGCCATATTGATCTTTAGTTCCTTGCAACAAACCTATGGCAAGGACTTCGCTTTTAGGCTCAATATCGTTGGGAATTACGCAAATATCTTGGTCTTTTTGTTTTAGTGAACCTGCCAATTTTAACTCGGGACTCCTAGACTGAAGAGGAGGAAACAGGAGATTATGATTGATTCCGTTTTTAACTAACAAACTTTTAACCGCTTCGTGGATATTCATAATAGGCTTTGACGACCTTATCATTGCTGTTTTAGCCTCGTTTCCTCCTTCTATGATTGACGTATTTATCAGTTCTCTAAAATTATTGACTGCTGTTTGTAGGCTTATCAAATTCGACATCGTTAAAAAATTGTTTAAGTGTTAAATTGAGAGCGACCGCTATTTTCTCAATGTTTACAATAGAAACATTGCGGCTACCATTCTCAATAGAAGCGATATAGCTCCTATCCAAATCAGCCGAATACGCCAAATCTTTTTGAGACATTGACGAAATTTCTCTTAATTGTCTAATTCTTAGACCTAGTTTAGCTTTGATTTCCATGGTGTAAAACTCTCATTTTGTGGACTATAAATCAAAGACTATAAGTAACACTTTAAAAAATTTAAGGCTTTCTGAAAATATCAAATTAGCCCAACCTATGCCTAAAATCAAAAAAGTCGCCCATTTTTAGAGCGACTTTTTGATTTTAAAACCTTACCGAAAAACTAATAACTTTACAATCAGTAACGTTAATTAAATAATATCATCCATTATGGCAATATTGTATATGATAATTTAGGTAATGTAGGATGTCTTAAAATTCTTTTTTCATCAATATCCTCTGGTCGAGAAAGTTCTTTAATTGGATAAAATTTGTCATTGATTCTGACCTCTACTGAAAGCCCTTGTTTTGTAGAAGTTTTCATTATAAGATTTCTAACTTGCTCTGCATTCGTTAAAATTGTGTTTTTGATTGTCCGGTGAACGTGAGCAAAAAGTTTTCTTTCAATTGGATTATACTTGGAACAATATGGAGGATAATGGGCAATTATAATTCGTTTGTCTATTTTTTTAGCCCAATCTTGAAGACATTTTTTGAACAAATGATGTCTGTATCCATTGGCTCCGCCACTATCGCACAAAATGAGTATCGTTGTGGCTTTTGGGTAATGATATTTCCCATAATTCTGCCACCACCAGTCTAAATTGTCAATCACAAAACTGGCTGTTTCGTGGGAGTTTCCGATGCTTAAATATCCTTTGTTAAGTTTCATATCAAAAATACCGTGGGGAATTGATTTTCCCGTTGCTAAGAATGAAAAGTCATGATCATAGACATCGGGTGCTTTTTCCCCATTTGATAAAACAGGCTGATTGCGTGTCAATTGGCCTAATACCTCTTTTTTCTTAGTATCAATCGAAATAATTGGATTTTGATTCATGTTCATAAATAGGGCAACAATAAAGAAAATAATCTCAAATTGTACCGCTCTATCAGGGCTTTTTCCAATAGCTAATGTTTTGCCAGGTTTACGATATTTGTAATTATTGGCACGTAAAATACGCTTAATACAACCATGAGAAACCTTCACTTTGTAGGTCGTTTCCAAATGAAGGGCAATGTCAAATGGTCGTAAATGAGTCCATTGTAATGAATCATCCGTTGGACTTCCTGCCG
>JAYWHL010000531.1:0-2371 GCA_043777715.1 Cytophagaceae bacterium
CTAAAAAATGACAAAAAACCACATAATGAAATTATCCAAAAGGTTGAGGTTTTTAAGGCATTTTTATAGCTTAGGCCAGACTGAATAATTGGTTCTGATTGATTTGATTCTTCATTAATTTGTTCCCCAAAAGCAAGTAAACCTAAGTCTCTTGGGGAGTTTTTAAGGAAAAACAGAATCAGAAATATAAGTACCACAGGTAAAATCATTAAAATCAAAAAGGTATTCCTCCAGCCATATTCAGCAATAAAATGTGATAAAATCGGAGGAAAAACAAAACCGCCAAGGCTAGTTCCCAACAAGGCAAAACCAAGGGCAAAACCTCTTTTTTGTATAAACCAAGTGGATACCAGAATAATAATGGGCATTGACCCAGCCGTTATTAAAGCAATTCCCAAACAAAAATGTGCTAAATAAACAAAATAAATGGTTGCGGCATGGGCATAAATAAAAAAACCAAGGGTCAAAAAAGTTAGGCCAATCAGAATAGAAGATTTCACTTTGAACTTATCCACAAAACCACCTGCCAAAACGATGAAAATAGCAGAGATAAAATTAGTAATACTTTCTTTATAGCGAAGGTTGGTACGAATTTTAATATCAAATTCTTTTAGTAGCTCTTCGTCAAAAACAGAAAGAGCTGAAGTAGTGAGTCCGTTTACAACCACCAAAACCAGTAAACCCAAAAACACCATCATAAAAGGATAAACGGCCTGTTTTGAAATAGTAACTGATTTAATCATAAAGGTATTGTTTGAATATAAAACGTGGACGATACTTAGAAAAGGGTATTAAAGAAAAAAATGTTCAATATTTCCTACAATTATTTATAAAAAATATAGATATTGCTTAAAAATGATTAATACACTTAACTATCTAACAATGAATCTGAAAATTTATACTCAAAGAATACAATCACTTTGCTGTTTAGTGATTTGTTTAATGCTTACTTGCTCGATAAGTTTCGGACAAAGCAGGCAAGTAATAGGAAAAGTAACCGACCTAGACGGCAAGGCGATTCCTTCGGTAAATGTGTTATTAAAAGGCACAACAAAAGGAGGAACTGTAACAGATGCTAACGGTAATTATAAAATTTCTACACCCGATGCCAACGCCACACTGGTTTACAGCTTTGTTGGGTATGAAAGTAAGGAAGAAAAAGTTGGCGTTCGTGCTACGATTGACGTGAAATTGAGAGAATCGGACGAATCCCTTTCTGATGTTTTTATCACAGCAACCTCACAACCTGTTCGGAAACTAGAAACCATCACTGCCGTTGAATCAATCGGGCCAAAACAAATAGAACGTACAAGTCCTATCAATTTGGTGGATATTGTAAGATATACCCCAGGCATTTACGTACAAACACAAGCAGGGCGTACTCGTAACTTTATTTTTATGAGGGGTTTTCCTGATGCAGGTTCTAATGGACTGATTTACAGCTCATTGCTCATGGACGGTCTTAGGACTTTTGCTTCGCCAGAAATGGTACCCGATGCAGCGTTTAGATATGACCTAAATGTAGAAAAAGTAGAAGTAGTGAGGGGTTCGGCAGCAACACTTTATGGCCGTGGGGCAGCCGCTGGGGCCATAAATGTAATTTCTAAAATGGGCGGAACAGAACAACACGGGGCAGCGAGAATGATGTTTTCTAACCGAAATATGCTTCAAGCTGATATTAACCTCAATGGGTCTTTGAACGAAAGCAAAACATTACGTTATAATATTGGTGGTTTTGTGTTGAGTGATGGAGGTTTTAGAGATAATTTATTTACAGACAATGGTGGCCAAATACGAGCCAACGTCGATTGGTTGATGCCCGAAGATAAAGGCAGTTTGAGAATAACTGGAGGATTTATTGATTTAAGAGTTCAAAATCAGATAGATATTCCTTACGCAGCCAATGATTTATCTAAACCAGCTTCCAATTGGACATCAAGCGATGTAACCTTACCTAAAGATGCTTTCAAAGGACGAACCTATAACGTGAATTACCCCGATGGATTTATCGAAACTGTGAAATGGGACGAGGTAGCACCGAAGGGTAATTTTTCAAAAGGTTGGAATTTGGGGGCAAAGCTAAAATATGATTTAGGCAATGGTTGGACGTTAAACAATAATGCACGGTTTCAGAAAATGTTAGTTGGAATTGGCTTTGATTTTGGAAACTCTGCCAACTTTGGTGCATCACAAGGCAGAATTTTCTTTGGTGGTGGCAAAACGGGAGGCGGCTCAAATTCGCAAGATTTTATTGATGAACTACGATTTAATAAAACCATCGAAAACGATAATAGTAAACATAACTTAACTTTTGGTTATTATTTCTCAACAATTAATGTAAAAGCCGCTTCGGAGGGTCTATTATATGGCA
>JAYWHL010000532.1:0-2365 GCA_043777715.1 Cytophagaceae bacterium
GGAGGGCTGTCGTTTACATCAATAACTCCACCCTACCCGACTACAAACAGGCCGAAGTAGGCACGCCCGACTATTCGGATTTGTTGTTGGACAAGTACATTTCTGTCATCGAAATCGTGAATCCCATGCACCGAATGTGGAGCGATGGGCGGTGGAATAAACTCACGATGGCTCACGGTTGCTACTGGGGTAAGTGTACGTTTTGTGATATTTCGCTAGATTATATCAAGATTTACGAACCCGTGGCCGCCAATTTGCTTTGTGATAGAATAGAAGAAATGATAGCCCAAACAGGCCAAAATGGTTTTCATTTTGTAGATGAAGCCGCACCGCCTGCCCTTATGCGTGCTTTGGCCTTGGAAATTTTGAGGCGAAGGTTAGTGGTATCTTGGTGGACGAATATCCGTTTCGAGAAAAATTTTAGTTACGATTTATGCCAATTGCTCAAAGCCTCTGGTTGTATAGCCGTTTCGGGAGGTTTGGAAGTGGCCTCCGACCGCCTTCTGGATTTGATTCAAAAGGGTGTAACGGTGTCGCAAGTGGCTCAGGTTACACGCAATTTTACAGAAGCGGGCATCATGGTTCATGCGTATTTGATGTATGGTTTTCCGACACAAACCGCCCAAGAAACCATTGATTCGCTCGAAATGGTACGACAAATGTTTGAACTCGGAATTTTACAATCGGGCTTTTGGCATCAATTTGCCATGACAGCCCATAGCCCCGTGGGAATGTATCCTGAACAATTTGGCGTGAAAATAGAAAACCCAACCGTTGGAAGTTTTGCCAATAACGATTTGGTGCATACCGACCCAAAAGGCACTGACCATGAGGCGTTTAGCTATGGATTAAAAAAATCACTTTTTAATTTTATGCAACAAATTGGCTTTGATTTACCGCTTCAAACGTGGTTTGAGTTCAAAGTACCAAGAACGAAAGTGCCTAAAAATTATATTGAAATGGCCATTTCGGAGGAAGAAAACCCCATGTTTCGGCCTTCTTCAAAAATCGTTTGGCTAGGCAAAAGCCCTACGGTGGTTTACGCCAATACTAAAAAAGGAGAATCGGGCCGTGGTACGGCTGCAACGTTGAGTTTTGAATATAAAAAAGAGCGATTTTCTGTAAAAACTACTAAAACACAGGGCGATTGGTTGATAGAAATTTTGGCATTAATTACTCCAAAAAATAAGAAAACCTATACGCTACAAGAAATACAAAACCATTATGAAAATGCTGGTTTACAAGACTTTGAACTATTTTGGTACAACAAAGTACTGAACAGTTTGGGTGGATATGGCTTGTTGGTTTTATGATTTTGAAAAAAGCTATTTTGATAAAGTACAATCGTTTATTTTTGTAAAAAACAATGACATGATTACACCACAAGATTTTCCGTATATCTCTGCCATTCATGTTGGAGATTGTTATACGTACCAAGATTTTGATATTACTTTGGCCAAACATCAACCCTTTAGCCATTTGATTTTAACAGGCAAAAACGGCTCTGGAAAAAGTACGGTTTTGAGGAACATTGATGTGCATATTAAAAGTGCATTAGGGGGTAAAGATTTAAATCAGGAAACGATAAACATAGCTAATGCGTTAAAAAGATCTATTGAGGGAAATACTAATTTAGAGCATTACAATAATTGGCAAATTCAGATAAAAACCAATCAAAGAATAACGCCAAGTTTTATTAATGCCGTTCAGCCAACCTTCACAATTCATAGAAAAGAAATTCTCTATTCATATCTTCTTCCTTACCGAAATAGCAAAGTAAATGCCGTACAAACACCCACAAAGCAAGAAGAGTTTGAAAAGCAATTAGAGCAACAGACTACTTCGTCTGACTATTTTATCAAGAATTTCAAGCAGTTTTTGGTTAATAAAAAAGTAAATCAGGCTTTTGCTCAACTAGATAACAATCAATCTGAAATTACCGAGACAGAAATTTTCTTTCGGCATATCGAAGATGTTTTTGCTAAAATTTTTGAAGATAAAAACCTCAAATTAGTATTTGTAAAAGAGGCTTACGAATTTTTTATCAAGTTGAGCGATGGTAGAGAACTGACTTTTGACGTATTACCAGATGGTTTTTCAGCGTTTTTGAGTATTCTTATGGATTTGTTTCTGCGTTTAGACCTTATTAGAAAAACAGTAGGTAATAACAGTTATAACCCTTGTGGTATTGTGTTGATAGACGAACCCGAAACCCATTTACATCTTTCGCTTCAATATCAAGTTTTGCCCATTCTTACTATGCTTTTTCCTAATATCCAGTTTATTGTGGCTACACATTCGCCTGCTGTTATTTCGAGTATTAAGCACGTTACTATTTTTGATATTACGACTAAAGAAACGCTTT
>JAYWHL010000533.1:0-2364 GCA_043777715.1 Cytophagaceae bacterium
TTAATGCCCTCGCCTGTGGGCATCATGATAGTACTACCAAAGTGGAGTACGTCCATGCCTCTTTGTAGCCCTTCTGTGCCGTCCATGGCTATGGCACGAACACGGTCTTCGCCAAGGTGTTGCTGAACTTCTAGTACTACCTTAGTGCCATTAGACTTTGTAACCTCTAGGGCATCGAGGATTGCGGGTAAGAAAGAGCCAGCTTCTTCAAAGCTAACATCTACTACGGGGCCGATTATCTGGGTAACCTTGCCTTTATTGACTGCATTTGCCATATAAAATTCGCTTGTTTATGAAATTCGGTTCAAAATTTGGGTGCAAAATTAGGGTATAATTTTGATAAAGTAAAGTTTGAATTTTGTATATTTTTCAGAAAAATACCAAAAAGCCCTAGTTTTTATTGGATTATGCAGGAAAAGCCCTTTTACCAATCAAAATAGTTTAGATATTTTGTTGATAAATCGTTTTTGTCTAATCATCAGTAAATTAGTAAATACAAGTTGGGTTTTGAGTAACTGCCCATAAAACATAAAACCCTCGGTAAACATACCGAGGATTTTTATACTCTCCCTAATCCATAAAAAAAAAGCGGCTTTTGGCAAACTTAGCTTGAAAAATATCAGAATTATCTCAAAAAATTTACCGAAACTTAAAAACAATTAAACCTAAAAAATGTGACCTTTTAATTCGTGTAACTAGCAATTAAAAACTGCTTTATATTATGTAATACTAGTCAACTGGGTTTTTATAACCTCAAAATCGAATTATTTTTAAGTTATTTTGAAAATAATTTTTAAACACCTGATTATCAGCAGGTTAAAAATTGAATTTTTTTCAAAAAATTTCATTCAAAAATCTATAATTAGTTACCAAGTTTGACAACTTTTTATGTTTTGGAGAGGTCTAGGTTTGAGATAGTACTTCAAATAAGGTTAAAAATTTGGCAAAAAAATGTTGTTTTAAAGGTTTTGGGCAAAACAAGAAAAAACGAATATAAAATTAAAATGTAAGTAGGGGAGGAGGTGCTTTTCAGAAAGTCTAAAATTTAGATTTTTATGTATCCGTAATTTTTGGTAACGCTCGTAAAAATTCATCAATAAATCTCAATTATCTTGGTTTTGGGTAGTCGGTTTTGGTGTGCTTTGTCTTTTAATATTTTTTTGGTTTTATTTGTGAACGACTAATTTTTATTTGGTTAGAAAAGTTGGTTGCGGACGAAAAAAATCAAAAAATTGTGAAAAAAAGTTTAATTTTTTTTCATTTTTAACTATCTGATTATTAGGCAGTTAAAAATTATTTTTAAAATAGTTTAAAAAAAAGTGATTTTCAAGGTTATAAAACATCAGTTGACTAGTATTACATGATAGGAACCTCATTTATTTGGACAGACGAAAAGATTGTAGAGGGTATTTTGGCTGGCCAACGGCAGGAAAATTTGGCCATCGAAGCCATGTATGCAAAAAACAAACACGTTTTGATGAGCCTTATTGCCAACAAAAGTGATAAAGTTTATGCCTTGCAATCTGCCGATGTTTTTATGGAGGCGATAGAGGCTTTTGTTGATAATGTGAAGGATGGAAAGTATCAAATTCAAGACAATGTTCCAATTGGGGCTTACTTGACTTCGCTTAGTAAAAATATATGGCACAAATACAAACAGGCAGAAGGCAAACGGGAGGCAAGAAATGGGTTGTTTGCAGAAGATTTTCCGACCGAATATGAGCCTGATACTTTGGACACCTTGGATATTTTGGCCAATAAAGAGAAGTGGGATTTTTATTTAGAGATTTTTGAACAGGCAGGGCCTATGTGTAAAGAAATCCTCAATTTAAGTTTTGGAGGAGATTTATCAACAAAAGAAGTAGTAGAGTTTTTAATGAACGAAGGCAAATATAAAAGCGACCAAGCAGTAAGAAACACCAAAAGCAAATGTTTGAAACGAGTAATTGATTTGCTCAATTTATCAGTCAATCCACTAAACCAACTAACGAATTAACCAGACAATCCTATGAAAGATTTACAATTAGAACAAATTGAAGCCTATCTAAAAAACAGGCTTTCTGCCCCCGAAAGAGCAGATTTTGACCAAGAAATGGCCAATAACGTTGGTCTGCAAAAATTAGTTGAAAAAATGACCATGTTACAAGCCATTGTGGCAAGGCAACACACAAGAGAAAATATAAAGAATATCCACCAAAAAATGATGATTGAGTGGGATATTCAAAACAATCCAATTGATAGCAAAACAAACAATGCCGTTTGGCCGATAATTCCGCTTTGGCGAGTTGCAGCAACGGCGGTGGCTGCCTCGGTAGGCTTTGTGGTTTATCTAGGCTTGTCGCCGATGAATATGCCCTCTACCGA
>JAYWHL010000534.1:0-6520 GCA_043777715.1 Cytophagaceae bacterium
CACAGTGCGGATTGTTCCTAAAGAATTGAAAAAAGAAATTTTTGATAATGGCCTTCATTTGGCCATTGTTCACAATGATATTTTCGACTTCAAACGCAATCCTAATGCCTTGGATTTTAATAATTGATTTCAATAATTTTTCCGCTATTGCTACGAGTAAGCCGCAATTGACTGTTAGCTATTGGTTTGAAATACAAGAGATTACGAATTTTAAAGTTGATTATTTTCTAGTAAGTACCTACAATTCAAAACCCAAAAAGCAATGAACGAATTAGCAAGAAAAGGAAAGTTTGATACGTATAGATTATTTGCGAGTGTGCTGCTCATTTCTATCTACACCATTGTTTCTTACAATCTTATTTTGGAAAATGTTGAAACCAAAAAAGTAATATAACAAGTGATTCGATTTTGTTTTACACTGCTCATCATGTATTTTATTTTGAAGGGGAAAAAATGGGCGGTTATACTGCTTACAGTTTTATTTTCTCTGGCTATTTTAATAGGAATAATTTCCTTATTTGGCAGTTTAACTTTCTCAGGAAAAATGCCTATCCTCACAATGATAATTATTTATGGATTTGCCATTTATCATTTCAATTTTTCTCCATCATTCAAAGCGTATTTCAAATACTTACAATAAAAATCATGGAACTTTGGGGAATGATATTTATTACTTTGAGTATAACCATTAGCCTAGAAACCAGCAGCAAACAAGCCATCAGTTTTGCACATAAGATGATGGAAAGCAAAAAGCAATTGCAAAACGAAATTAAAGAAGATGCAAAATCGTCTGAATTTTTAAGAATCATTAATGAATTAATCGCCCAAAATGAAACTCGAAGAAATTCAGAAAAATAGCTATCCTTTTTATTTTTTGGCTGGCCAAAACATCTCTTCGGAATATTTCTAAGCTATCGAAAGAATAATTCTGTAATAATCAATAACTTACATCAGCAGACCTTGGACGGAGGAGTTTCAAATGGCATTCTTCAAAAATAGATGCTCACTGCCTGCAAGCGTACTGATCGACATCCTAACAATTATGGTTGCAAATACTATTCAAAAACTTCTGACTTACTGTATTGCGACCGTTTGGATTGTAAATGGGCTTTTTTGTAAAGTTTTGAATCTCGTACCACGACATCAAGCAATTGTGTCAAGAATTTTAGGGACAGACTACTCCCGAGTTTTGACAATCTTAATCGGACTTTCAGAGATTCTTATGGCAGTTTGGATTTTAAGTAAATTCAAAACTAGATTAAACGCAATTATCCAAATAACCATTGTGGCAACAATGAATATACTTGAGTTTACGCTTGTGCCTGACCTCTTGCTTTGGGGAAAACTAAATGCTTTATTTGCTTTCATTTTCATAGTGGTTGTTTATGCCAACGAATTTTATTTGAACAAAAAACCATCTTAACAAAATGATATGCTTTCATTCTTAAAAAATCATCCTTTTGCGGTAGAAGCATTTTTTGAAAGTTCAACCGTTTTGACTTTTGCAGTTCCAAAAGAACAATTGCAAAATCTGATTCCAGAATGTTTACAACTCGACACATTTCAAGACAAATGGGCTTTTGTAGCAGTAGCGATGGTTCAAACGAAAGATTTGCGACCAAAAGGGTTGCCTAAATTTATGGGCAACGATTTTTTTCTAATTGGGTATCGTGTATTTGTTCGCTATACGAATAACGCAGGGAAAAACTTGCGTGGTTTATATATTTTAAAATCAGAAACCGACAAAAAGAAAATGGAATTGATGGGTAACATTTTTACCCATTACAAATACTCAACAACAGATATTAAACAAACTGAACAAGGAGAAATCAAGGAAATTTCTTCGATTAAGTCAAATTTTAGACTTTCGTTAGATAAATCAGAAGAAAATATTTCATTACCCCAAAACTCACCCTTTGCCGACTGGAAAGAAGCAAGAAGATATGCGGGCCCTTTGCCTTTTACATTTACTTACAATAAAGCAACCAAAGAAGTTTTAATAATTGAAGGCGTTAGACAAAACTGGACACCAAGCCCTGTAAAAGTAATTGATTATGATTTTGAATTTTTAGATACCATAAAACTTCAAAACCCCGTGTTGGCAAATGCTTTTGTGATTAGAAACATTCCTTATTATTGGAAAAAAGGTAAAATAGAAAAATGGAAATAAAGAGACGGAAATTTCAAGGTGTATTAAATATTTTGAGCTTTAATAGGCACTTTTATGCGTTTGGCTTCATAGCTTTGGCAATAATCATCCTATGTTTTCTATATTTTAGTTGGTCAAAATTTCTGCTTTGGATTATAATTTTAGCTTTTTTATACGGGCTTATTATGCCCTTAATTGTATCAGCCTATGTCTATGATTTTTCGGGTTATTATAACTTCGACTGGTTGAAAAACTATAAATTTATAGATTTTGAAGGCAAACAAATTCTAAATATCAATGCAGGATTTGATGAAACAAGTTTTATTATCAAGCACCAATTCCCAAAATCAGATTTGAAAGTTTTTGATTTTTACAATGCCAAACAGCATACTGAACCCGCTATCGTTAGGGCAAGAAAAGTGAGTTTAGGATATCCAAATACGCAACAAATTTTGTCGAATGCTATTCCATTAAAAGACGATTCAGTCGATTTGATATTTTTGTTGTCAGCAGCCCACGAAATTCGTTCACAAGATGAAAAAATTCAGTTTTTAAAAGAATGTAACCGAGTTTGTAAATCAACTGGCAACGTAATTATGATTGAACACTTGCGAGATTTTCCGAATTTTGTTGCGTTTACGATTGGATTTACGCACTTTTTCTCTAAACAAACTTGGAAGAAGGCATTTCGAGAAGCAGGTTTTTCAACATTTACAGAACAAAAATTTACCCCTTTTATGTCAATCTTTAACAGTTGTCCCTAAATGCAAATTCACTTAAAAACAATTGGTGTTCTTTTAATTACTTTGGCGTTGATTCATGTTTTTTTTCCGAAGTATTTTAATTGGGACAAAGAACTAAAATCATTGAGTTTGATAAATCGTCAAATGATGACAGTTCATACATTTTTTATTGCATTTACTGTTTTTTTGATGGGTTTACTTTGCTTGACAGCATCAACGGACCTAATTGAAACAAATCTTGGCAAAAAAATATCACTTGGGCTTGGTACTTTTTGGACAGTTCGGCTTTTTATTCAGTTTTTCGGGTACTCGACAGACCTTTGGAAAGGCAAAACTTTTGAAACAGCAATGCACATACTATTTTCAATGCTTTGGGCATATTTAAGCTATATATTTTTGACAATCTGGTGTACTTAAACGGACAAAACGACCAATTTGAATAATACTGAATAATTTTTATTGAGTATTTGCTAGAAAATAATCAGTAAATAAAAACTTGTAATCTCTTGTATTTCAGGCCAATACCTCCAAAGCCACCTATCCCTCCTGAGTGCTGGACAATTTTACAAAATATAGTATAACAGAGAGATTTGTCTAAGAATATTGCTTTCGCAAAAGTGGTTTTGCAAAACCTCGTTTTTAAGCTAATATTCCAAAGTCCCTTACCCTTCAACACTACTCGTTAGTTCAAAATTTGTGCCGTCAAAAAGTCCTAAATCGGATAGTTTTAGGTGGGGAATTACCAGCAAAGCCATAAACGAAAGACTCATAAATGGCGAATTGAGCGTACTGCCTAGGTTTTGTTTGGCAAACTGGTCAATTTGGGTGTAAGCCTTGGCCACTTCATAACCATCGGCGTTGGCCATGAGTCCTGCAATGGGCAAAGCCAATAATTGATATTTTTCAGTATCTACTGCCGATATGCCCCCTTGAGCTTCTATAATCAGATTTACAGCCTTGCAAAGGTCTTTATCGTTGGTGCCAACCGCCACAATATTATGCGAGTCGTGGGCAACCGAACTAGCAATAGCTCCTCTTTTTAGTCCAATATTTTTGATAAAGCTAATGGCAATTTTGCTGGGTTTATAACGATTTACAACCACAATTTTAAGAATATCATTTGTTAAATCGGACTCAAAATTGTGAGTATCTTTTAAAATTTTATGGTTTATTTTATTCGTAATCAATTGTCCATCAATACATTCGATTACTTTTAAGGTTTGATTTTCAGAAACTTCAAATTCAAAATCTTCTAACTTTTTTGCTGAAATTTCAAAATAATTAATGGCCTCACTCAACACATTGGGTAGGAGCGAAGCCCCCTTTTCTGCCACTAGCTTTCCGTTGATATAGGTTGCCAAAACCTCAAAATTTTGAAGATTATCAACCAATACAAAATCGGCGGGGTGGTTTTCTGCTAACAGTCCGATGGGTAAATGATAATGCTCAACAGGATTGACACACGCCATGCTTAGGGCTTTGAATTTGTCAAGACCTTGAGTCACGGCCCTAGCCACCAATTTATTGATATGTCCTTCAACCAAATTATCGGGGTGTTTGTCGTCCGAGCAAAACATCATTTTTTGATAATGTTCGTGGGCTAGAGGAATGAGAGCATCAAAATTTTTGGCTGCCGAGCCTTCCCTTATGATAATTTTCATGCCATATTTTAGTTTCTCTAGGGCTTCAAAAGCCGTAAAACATTCGTGGTCGGTGCTTGGACCAGCCTCAATGTACTGTTTGGCAAGGTCTCCAACCAACCCTGGTGCATGGCCATCAATGGGTTTATTGAGGATTTTGGCAATATTTATTTTGGCCATCATGTCGGGGTCTTTGTTCAAAACACCTGGAAAATTCATAACTTCGGCCAAGTAACCCACGCTTGGGTATTTCTCAAAAAGGTATTTTATATCTGCTGGTTCAATGGTGGCACCTGCCGTTTCAAAAGTGGTTGCAGGCACGCAACTTGGGGCACCCAAACATATTTTTAGAGGCGTTTGTTGGGCGTTTTCTATCATCCATTCCACCCCCTTAACACCCAAAACATTGCCAATTTCGTGCGGGTCGGACACTGTGCCTACTGTGCCATGCACCACGGCCAATCTTGCAAACTGCACAGGCGACAGCATCGAACTTTCGATGTGTACGTGGGCATCAACAAAGCCAGGAATTAGATAGCCAAAGTCTTGTTTTTCAGGACTTTCCAGTATAATTTTCTGAATAATTCCTCCCTCAAAATAAACCGTTCCAAACTTAATTTCTTGTTTGGCAATGGATACAATATTTGCTTTTATTTCTTGCATTTTTGTTTTGTTTTGGCATTTCTCAACATTTGTGCCTTATTTTTACATTCCAAAGGTAGGCTTTTGTTCGTTACCTCCAGCTAAAGCATAGCGGCAAATTTATGTTGTTGCCTTATTTAATCACCCAAAAATATGCCCAAAATTATTGTTGCCCTTGATGGTTATTCGAGTTGTGGCAAAAGTACCACCGCCAAACTAGTTGCCGCCAAACTTGGCTACGCTTTTATAGATACAGGAGCGATGTATAGAGCCGTGAGCCTTTATTTTTACCAACAGCACGTTAGCCTAACCAATCCAAAAGAGGTAGAAAAAGCCCTTGCCAATGTGCATATCAGTTTTGTTTTTAACGAACAAAAAGGCAAAAGCGATACCTATCTTAATGGCTTGAATGTAGAAGACGAAATCAGGAAAATGTATATTTCAAACATGGTGTCGGAAGTAAGTGCCATTACCATTATCCGACACGAAATGGTGGCTCAACAACAACGCATGGGCAGAAATAAGGGCTTGGTAATGGACGGCCGAGACATCGGTACGATGGTTTTTCCGAAGGCCGAACTCAAAATTTTTATGACCGCCGACCCCCTCATCAGGGCCCAAAGACGGCAAATCGAATTATTAGAAAGAGGCGATGCCGTTGATATTGACGATATTTTGGAGAATATCAAAAAACGAGATTTTCTTGATACCACCCGTGCCGAAGGCCCACTTCGCCAAGCCCAAGATGCAATTTTGATGGATACCTCTTTTTTGACGATAGACGGGCAAGTGGATTTTGTGATGCAAAAAGTTGAGGAAGTGAGGGCTAAATTAAATCCATGAAAAATGAAACGTAAAGCCTTTATAAACAATATCTTAGCTTTGTCGCTTAGTACACTAAACGGCAAAGAATCTCGCAAAATGATGATGCCAATTGCAACTTCTTATACTTCAAACCCCGACCTAAAAACTATTCTTGAAGGCTGGAAAGGCACACCCCTCGACCAAGACGGGCGGTTTATCAATCATCAGTTTCCGTTTGTGCATCGTTTTGGTACGGTTTTGAAATGGATGTTGGAAACAAATCCCCAAAAGGCTGAAAAAAAGGCCGATACTTGGCAAAAACAAGTTCTTCAAAATACAGATTTTTTAGATTACCAAGCCGACTGTATTGTTTGGCTTGGCCATGCCAGTTTTTATATCCAATTGGCTGGCAAAAAAATACTCATCGACCCTGTTTTTGAGGGTGTTACCGCCACCAAACGCCTTACTAAATTGCCTGTGGACAAGGCATCTTTCAAAGATATAGACTACGTGTTGGTGTCGCATTCCCACTATGATCATTG
>JAYWHL010000535.1:0-2356 GCA_043777715.1 Cytophagaceae bacterium
ATTTACCTAGCTTAGTATCCACAAAAGGCTAAGGAATATCCCTTTGGTATTTAGATTGGTATGCTTTTTGTTTATAGATTCCTGCATACAGCAATAAACGCCTTGTGCCACAATAACAACAATTTATGAAAAATTATTACGTAAACAACCTTAGGCTATCAAGGCTTGCCCTACTTTGTATTGGTTTTGTATTGATGTCTTTGGCGGGAGTAAATGGCCAATCGGGTACCATATTCCGAGACTATAATGCGAATGGTACAAAAGAGACAAACGAACCACTCGTTTCGGGTATTTTAGTAAAAGCATATAATACGTCAGGTGTTTTGTGTGCTTCGGCTACTTCATCGGGCACGACAGCTCCAAATTATACCCTGCCAACTACTTGCACGGGGCAAGTGCGAGTAGAGTTTGAAATACCCGCAACGGGGAGTTGCAATCTAAACCCAAGTATTGATTATTCATCATCTGCGGGAGCTACAAACGGTACATCGGTTCAATTTGTAAGTAATACTGGGATAGCTAATTTTGCCATTGCAGACCCAAGCGATTACAATTCTTCTACCCTAAACAACCCTAAACTTTTTACCAGTTGTTACGTAAGTGGTAATAACTTAGGAACGGGCAATGTTGGTGCAGCCGATGCCCTTGTTAGTGTTAATTACAATCCTACTGGTAATTCTGCCCCTGCCCCAGCACACTATTCAAACACAAAACAGATAGGCTCTACATGGGGCTTGGCTTATTCAAAGCAAGCTAAAAGGGTATTTACTTCTGCTGTTTTGAAAAGACATACAGGTCTTGGGCCACTCGGTTCGGGGGGTATATATATGATAGACCCTTCTAAGCAACTACCAGACTTGACAGGAACTACAAATTTTTTAGATTTTGACGCTATTGGAATTCCAACACGAGGTAGTGGTACGTATGCTGGCCAAAGTGTGGCAGGGCCAGTTGTAGCTTTCAGCCCTGTGATAGGTTCAAATACAGATAGGGGTCTAGGTACAAACTTAAACTCGGGCGAGGCCGATGCTCAAGCCTTGGCTCAATCGGGTAGAGTATCTTTTGGAGACTTAGATGTTTCGGACGATGGTAGATATTTATATGTGATGAATCTTTTTGATAAAAAATTGTATGAAATAGACCTAACAGACGCACAAAATCCAGTTGCTCCCACTAGTGCCAACAAAGCAACAAAAATTAAGTCATGGGCTATTCCCGAGCCTTTTAGTGCAACCAAAGGCACAGCGAGACCTTGGTCTATCGGATATTATCGTGGAAAGGTTTATATAGGAATTGTTTGTGATGGTAATGTTTCACAGGCAAAAGCAGACCTAAGTCTTTCGGTTTATGAGTTAAATACGAGTACAGGTGTATATACCTCTATTTTTACAAATACACTAGATTTCCCTAGGGGATTATCCAACGGTTTTGTAGGCAACGGCAGTAGTCGCAAGGGTTGGTTTGCTTGGACAGACGATTGGAACAAACTCAAACAAGGTACAGGTGCGATAACTTGGCCACAGCCTATACTTTCAGATATTGAATTTGATTCTGACGGTTCTTTGATTTTAGGTTTTATCGATAGAACAGGATTACAGGGTGGTTGGAATAATAAAAGCCCAATAACTGGTGATAATACACTTTATCTCACGATAGTTGCTGGAGATTTACTTAGGGCATTCAAAAAAGCGGATTGTCAATGGGAACTTGAATCTGCTGGAAAAGAAGGGCCGAGTAGCTCGAAACCCGCAACAGGCGGAGCCACAAATGGAGAAGGCCCTGGAGGCGGAGAATTTTATTATGAGGAATTTTTTGCAACCCAACACCGAGAAACTGCGATGGGTGGGCTTGCGATTTTGTTTGGTAGTGGAGATGTTGTCTCTACTATTTATGACCCTTTTCAGTACGATTCGTTTGGCCTAGGTTGGTTTGATAACACAACGGGTAAAAAAGACAAGGGCTATGAAATATTTGCAACAGGAAATTCTGGCCAAACACCAACGAGTGGTACGTTTTCAAAAGGGCTCACGCTTGGAGACTTGGAAATTGAAGCAGAATTACCCCCCATCGAAATCGGCAACCGTGTTTGGTTAGATACTGACAAAGACGGTATTCAAGATGCTGGCGAGGTGGGAATTAGCGGTATTACTGTTACGCTTTGCTTGGCTTCTGCTCCAACTACGGCCGTTTCAACCGCCACTACTGATGCTAATGGAAATTATTTTTTCTCTTCGGCTACAGGTACAAGCACATCATCAGCTAAATATGGTGTAAACATTGCGTTTGGAACGGGCTACATTCTTAAATTTCCAACCACATCGGGAGTTAATAGCATCAGTCCAAATATAGGTGCTGG
>JAYWHL010000536.1:0-2353 GCA_043777715.1 Cytophagaceae bacterium
TAATTTTCTTCGGCAAAATCGCTGTGTACTCTCAAACCCTTGTCGTCGTCCATACATAAACGAATAAGTCTATTTTTTTTAGAATCGGGCAGCGAAAAACCCGTGTCTGTCATGCCAAGAGGCTCAAATATTTTTTTCTGAAGATACTCCCCAAAATTCATTCCCGATACCACCTCTACCACATAACCCAGCACATCGGTATTGAGGCCATACGTATATTTTTCGCCAGGTTCGTGCATCAAAGGCAGTTTGCCTAATGCAGCCATCGTTTGAGAAATTGTTTTGGGTTCTAAACTAAAAAAATCAGGAATCCCCGCCTTTGCATAAAGTGGGTGGCTATACGCAATTCCTGCGGTGTGGGTGAGTAACTGCCTGATTGTTACCTCTTTTTTAGCTGGAATAGCCGAAAACGTAGTATCTTTTTCATTGAAATAAGCCAAAACTTTTGGATTCTTGAAGCTAGGAATAAACTTAGAAACGGGGTCGTCTAGTTGTAATTTTCCTTCTTCATACAACATCATTATAGCCGTGGTTGTAATGATTTTAGACATCGACATAATACGCCCAATATCGTCTTTTTGTAGAGGCGTTTTGATGTCAATATTGTTATATCCAAAACTTTTGTAATACACAATTTGGCCTTTTCTCAACACAATCATCGTAGCCCCTGGCATTTGTTTTTGGCTAACCTTTTCTTGCATTAGGGCATCAATTCGGCGAGGCGTTCGCTCGAAAATCCTAAACTTTCAGGGCTTTTGGCAATGCTAAATTGCTGAGGTTTGGTTTGTAATTGAGTAGAATTTTGGGCAAAAACATTCCCCAAAATACATAAAAAGAAGGTACAAAAAATGGTTTTCATAGGGGTTAAGAGAGGGGATAAATCAAAGGATAAAATCTGTATTTAAGGCTCCTAGCTAAAGGCAAATTGCTAAAAGCCATTATTACTCTTGATACAACACCTGCAAAACCACCTGCCCAACGGCTTTCAAGGTTTTGGGGTCTATTACGCCCATATTGTCGTTGTGGGTATGATGATAAGCCCCAAAATCGCCCGACTGTGGGTTCATCTCCACGATGTCTATCATCGGAATCTTGGCTATTTCGTTTACGGCGGTGTGGTCGTCGGTAAGGCCGCCTCCTTGCACGTAACTAAACATACTCCCGTAACCAATTTTTTGGGCAATTCCCCAAACGGCATCAACCACGCCCGAGGCATACATCATTGATGTACCTTCTTTTGGAAAAACCGCCCCTTTGGCTCCCACCATATCTAACAAAATGCCATAAGTGGCGGTATAGCCAGGTTTATGTAGGTTTTTGGCCCAATATTGCGAACCCAAGCACCAATAGTTTTCGGTGGGTGATGTGGCAGGAGCATCGTGTTTTTCGCCCCAGTCTTCTGCATCAAAAAAGATAATATCTATGCCTACGCTTGGTTTTTGGCCACTTGCTTGAATCGTCCTTGCTATTTCTAGTAAAACGCCCACGCCACTTCCGCCATCGTTGGCGCCGTCAAACTTTACGTCTTTGAACTGGGCAGTATCTTTGTCGGCAAAAGGGCGTGTGTCCCAATGAGCGGCCAATAAAATGCGTTTACTGGCGTTGGGGTTTATACTCCCAATAATATTCCTAGCCTTGATTTTTGTACCGTCATAAGCCTTGGTTTCAAAGCGTTGGTCTGTAACCAAACAACCGTATTTTTTGAGTTGCTGGCCAAGCCAATCGCCACAGGCTTCGTGGGCTTTGGAATTGGGGATTCTAGGCCCAAAAGCCACTTGTTGAGCCACTTGGCTAAAGGCCGAGTCGGCATTGAAGGCAGGGGCGGGCAATAAATCTGCCTGTGAGCTTTGACTTTGGGGAGTATTTTTATCGCAAGATTTAATAAAATAAGCACCAAGTGGCAACACAAAAACTGCCAATAATGCGATAGAAAGCAACTGTTTTTTTTTCATTTTTTTATACTTATAAAATTAGGAATCGAGTATTAAAATTGTTGTTTTAGAACAATTCATTTTCCAGCTATTTGCGTGCCATTACACAATTAAGGACTTGATAGAAAATAATCGGTCTGAGTGCTGGATAATTTTACAAAATACAGCTTATCACAAAGATTTGTCTAAGAATATTGTTTTCGCAAAGGTGGTTGGTGAGCCACCAACCACGGAAAAGGCAGCATATCACAGAGATTTGTCTAGGAATATTGCTTTCGCAAAGGTGGTTGATAAGCCACCAACCACGGAGAAAAATTTATAATCTCTTGTATTTCAAACCAATACCGAGTGTCGGCCAGCACAGCCACTTCAAACAATTCGCTTTATATTATCCTCTTCCACAAGTGGTTCGCTTTGAAGTT
>JAYWHL010000537.1:0-2353 GCA_043777715.1 Cytophagaceae bacterium
TCCTTTCTGTTAGTTTGTCTAAAACTAAGCTTAATCGTTTAGGTAGTGCTTTCATATACTACAAAGTTATACCCAATTCTGTGTATATACTGTAGGTCCCCTGACAGGCCGAAATACGCCTACTAAAACTTGTCCATATAATGGCTTACTAGCTTGAACTCATCAACCCCTGTTTCATAATACCTTGCCGATGACCAACGGTAATCTGTTGGATTCTTTACCAAATTCCACCTTTCGGCTAATGGATTTAAGTGAATATATCCTATCTTTTGTTCTACCTTAGCCCTTGAATCCATCAAAACAGCGAGCGGGTCTCTTTGCCAAAACCGATGATTGCGTTCGCTTGTTTTTTCCTCAAAATAAGGAATTAACTGAGGATAATTTTGCCTTATGTCTGCCAAAAACCTACTACTAGTCCATTTGTTAAATGATGCATGAGGCAATTCTTTTCCGTTTTTCTCTTTCATCTCCCAGACTAAATGCAAATGGTTTGGCATTATTACATAAGCGTAAACTTCGATTTTATTTCGGCTTTTTAGCCATTGCAACTGCTCTATGATTAGCATTTTATAGTCGTCCTTTTTCAATAAATGCTTCCAATCCTTTATGGTATCTGTCCAAAAATAAACTTCGTCAAGATTCATTCTTGAATTTCTAATTACGTTTTTTTGTAACTCCATCTTTCTGAAATTTATAATTGTTCATCTAAAAAAATATTGACTACAAATTTAATACATTTCTGCCTGTCGGGGGACAGGCCGAGGAGAAGTATACTACAAAGTTATACCCAATTCTGTGTATATACTGTAGGTCGGGGGACAGGCCGAGGAGAAGGGGACTAGGCCGAGGATTAGCTCATAGACCGCCTTTGCGGAATACCTCGAAGAGCGGAAAAAGATTATAATTTGAGTATTGCTTTCGCAAAGGTAGTTGGTAAGCCACCAACCACGGGGAAGGCTTACAGCCAATTGCCAGTAGTTACTTATTCCTTAAATTCAACGCCAATGGCATCGAGTTCTTCGGCGGCGGTGGGACTGTTTTCTATTACAAATTTTAGTTTTTTATCGCCCTTGCCAAACTCCTTCCATTCTTCGGCGGCGGCATCAAAAAGGCTTAGGATTATTTCTTTTACTTCTTCGTTTTCTTCGATTAACAAATCTTCGTAATTCCTGATAATCAGATAGATAGTCTTTGGATTGAGCCAAGACAAATCGTTGAGGAGTTCGTCCATCGAATCAAGGTTTTGGGCAAAATAATCAGGAAAATGGAGCGTTTTGGCTATACTCAAATAAAAATTATCAAGGGTTTTGCAATTTTCACCATCAAGTATTCCAACAAATGTAGTATCCGAATTTTGTTTATCGAAGGGCGTTTCGAGCAGGGTAAAATGAGGCATGATTGATTTACGATTTTTGATTTATTTTTATTAATGCTGGGCGACACTCGCTGGGCGACACATTCTGTCTCCTGCCTCCTTAACACGGTCTCCCTACATAATTAGTATTTTATCATCACAAAACTTCGGTAATGATTATTGGTATAATAGGCTTTGGTAGAGGAGGTTACGAGCCGTTCGGTGCCTCTGTTTCGGCCTTCTTGTTTGGGGTTCACGTCCCATTCTTGGTAGTTGATTCGCTGGCCGTTTTCGTCTTGTTTGGGTAAAATGCCTTCATAATTTCCAAATTTTCGGCCACCCACATAGCCTGGCATGGCTTCTTGGTGTTGTCTGATATACTTTAGCACGGCAATGGCCTTGGCGGGGACGGTCTCGGTCTCGGTGCTTAGGTTTTGGTTAGTATTATTTTGTTGATTGGCGTTTTGCTCTTGTTGTTCTTTATGTTTTTTGTGTTTTTTCTTTTTATGTTTCTTAAAAGTATATTCAGAGGTATTATCTTGATTTTCAGGCTGTTTGCTTTGGCAAGCACCTAACGAAATGCTAGAAAAAACGACTAAAAGAAGAATTGATTTTAGAAACCTAAGCATAGATTTACAAAGTATGGTTTGTTGTTTTTTGATTTGATGTACTACAAATTGATGCACTACAAAGATACGCCCCTTCGCCAAAACATAAAATCGTCTTGACCCAATTGCTGAGCTTTGGTTTCGTATTGGCCAGATGCTAGGTTTATTACATATTCTAAAATTTCTTCGCCCATTTCGGCAACGGATTTTTCCCCCAAAATAATTGGCCCACAGTCTATGTCAATGATTTCGGGTAGTTTTTGAGCCAGTTTTGTGTTGGTCGATAATTTTACCATGGGGCTTATGGCGTTGCCTGTGGGCGTGCCTAAACCCGTCGTAAATAGCTGTATGGTTGCCCCAGCCCCAGCCATGCCTGTTGTGGCCAGCACGT
>JAYWHL010000538.1:0-2353 GCA_043777715.1 Cytophagaceae bacterium
AAGGTGTTGGGAGGTTTTCAGACAGAAGAATTTTTATACAACGGAATCGGGGCTTCTCGTACCGACTTTGTGAACGAAAACCTGCCTTATCTCAACCTCGGTGGGGCCAATCGTGATAACAACGGTGGGGCTTACGAAACCGCTTTGGCAGGGCTTTATGGCCGTATTAATTATGCCTATAAAGACAAATATTTGCTAGAAATAAATGGCCGATACGATGGTTCATCTCGGTTTTCACAGGCATTGGACAAACAGTGGGGCTTTTTTCCGTCGGCTTCGGCAGGGTGGGTTTTTTCTAATGAAAAATTTGCGGAGCAAATCTCAAGTATCGTAAAATTTGGTAAGATTCGTGCTTCGTTTGGTTCGTTGGGTAATCAAGCCCTCCCCGAAACCTATCCCTTTGCAGCCAATTATATATCGGGTACGGACTATTATTTCAACAATACCATCAACCAAGGGTTTTCGCTTACCGAAGCCAGTAATCCAGGCATAACATGGGAGAAATCGACACAGAAAAACATTGGCCTAGACCTCGTATTGTTTAATGGCCTAAACATCACTGCCGACTATTACGTAAAAAACATTACGAGTATGCTACTCAAAAAGCCCATTCCAAACTATGTGGGGTTGAGTCCTGCTTATTTGAATTTGGGCGAAATGGAAAACCAAGGCTGGGAGTTGAGTGTAAACTATAAAAAGAAAATAGGCAAATTTAGTTATGATGTAACCGCCCTATTGGCCGATGTAAAAAATAAAGTAGTAGAGTTACCAGGCATTCCGTACCTAGACGAAGGCTTAAATCGCTCGGCTTCGGGCTTTCCGTTAAGGTCGTATTTTGGGTATCAATCTTTAGGCTTTTTCCAATCAAAAGAAGACATCGCTGCCAGTCCAACGCATTTTTTTACGCCAAACCCTGGTGATATAAAATATGCCGACCTCAACGGCGACGGCAAAGTTGATGCCAACGACCGTACTTTTATTGGCAATAATTTTCCAAGATATGAGTATAGTTTTAACATCAATTTACGATACGGGGCTTTTGATTTGAATACCTTTATTCAGGGCGTGGGAAGGAAAGAAAATTATATTTCTGGAACGGGGGCATATCCTTTCTTTGCTGGCGATTTTATCCCATCGCTCTTGGATATGCACAAAGACTATTGGCGAGCCGACAATCCAAATGCACGTTTTCCAAGACTTACTCCATTGATTGGTATCAATAGCACAACGTCATCGTTTTGGGTAGTGAGTTCGTCTTATTTAAGAATGAAAAACATTAATTTGGGCTTTACCGTACCTGAAAATATGGTCAAAAAACTGGGTGTAGGCTCTATCAGGCTTTATGCCAGCGGCCAAAACCTATTCACGATGACTAAGTTTTGGGAGGGCTTCGACCCTGAAATTAATAACAACAATGCCGAATTTTATCCATTGATGAAAACCTATACTTTGGGCTTAAACGTAAAGTTTTAGTGAGGTATCAATCCAACCATTTAAAAACACAATCATACTCGTATGAAAAAATACATCTTATCCTGCTTGGCACTCGCCACCTTTGGGTGTAGCGATTTCCTAGATAGGCAACCCCTCGATACGCCTTCGAGTGCTACATTTTATGCCAACGAAGCCGAAATTAAAATCGGTTTGACGGGCGTTTATAATACTGCATTTTGGAGCAACCGTGGCCTAGTGCCAGACCTCAAGAGAATAGAAGCCACCACCGACCTTATCATTGCCCGAACTGGCGACCCCGAGTCGGTAGTGTCTATGGGCGATGCTGGGCCTTTTGTGAATGGCAACGTTTGGCCAGAGTTAGAGTGGACACAGGGCTATAAATTAGTGGCCAGAACCAATGAATTTTTGGAAGGGATGAAACGTGCCGAGGCCGTAACACCAAAGACTAGTTTTGCAAAAATGCGTGCCGAAGCACTCGTAATGCGAGCCTGGGCGTATTTTCATTTAATGAACTGGTTTGGTGAGGTGGTGTTTGTAACCAAGCCATTAACTCCAGAGCAGTTCGAGAATCAAACCCGTACGGGTACGGTGGCAGTGGCCAAAGAATTATACAAAGACCTAGACGAAGCATATATCGCCCTAGATGCCAACCCCACCGACCGTGGCCGTGCCAATAAAGGCTTTGCTTTGGGCCTAAAAGCCCGTATTGCGATGCTCATCAAAGACTATCCAACCGCCGTAGAAGCCACAAACACGATTATAAAAACAGCGAACCATGGACTGAACCCAAGTTATCAAAACTTGTTTACATTGGCTGGCCAAACCACCAACGCCAATAGAGAAGTGATGTTTCAGATGATGTACCCAGCCGAAAACCCAAACATCGCATCGTGGATGG
>JAYWHL010000539.1:0-2350 GCA_043777715.1 Cytophagaceae bacterium
TGGCTCAAAAAGTAAAGCAACAAGGCGGGGAAATTCGTTTTGCAGAGGCCGTGAGGGGCATAACCAAAGGCAATAGTTTGTGTATTGTAAAAACTACCAACAATACCTACGAAACCAAGCTGGTTATTAATTGTGCAGGATTATATTCCGACAAAGTAGCTCAAATGAGCCAAGACAAGGCCATCGACCTGCGAATTATACCCTTTAGGGGCGAATATTATAAAATAAAACCCGAAAAACATTATCTAGTTCGTAACTTGATATACCCCGTGCCAGACCCTAACTTTCCGTTTTTGGGCGTACACTTTACCCGTATGATGCGTGGAGGCATAGAAGCCGGCCCCAACGCCGTACTGGCCTTTGCAAGAGAGGGGTATAAAAAAACAGACATCAACGCCAAAGAACTTTGGGAAACGTTGGCTTGGCCTGGTTTTCAGAAAGTTGCCCTAAAATATTGGGAAACGGGTCTGGGCGAAATGTACCGAAGTTTCTCGAAAGCGGCCTTTACAAAAGCCCTCCAAACCCTAATCCCCGAAATAGAGGCCAGCGACCTCATAGAAGGCGGGGCGGGTGTGCGGGCCCAAGCCTGCGACCGTAATGGAGGTTTGCTAGACGATTTTTCTATCATAGAAGATACCCAAGTTATCAATATCTGTAACGCCCCGTCGCCAGCAGCCACGTCGTCGTTATCGATAGGCCAAACCGTTGCGGGCATGGCTTTGAAGCGGTTTTAGATAAATGGCTTTGGCAATTGGTTTGTTCTTTTCCGTGTTTGGGGGCTTTATCAAATACGGGAAAAAATTACTAGGCTTCTAAAAACAAAAACGATGCAATTAATCAATTATGTAAAAATAAGTAATTTCAAAGGTTTTGACCAAGACATTACCATACCCTTTAGCCAGCCTTCGGTACTTATTGGCCCCAATAACTCAGGTAAAACAAGCGTTTTGCAAGCCTTGGCTATGTGGAATTTTGGCATAAAAACGTGGTTTAGAGAAAAAGGACAAAGCAAAAACAAAGGGGGTAAAAGTATCAATAGGCTTAGTATAACACAAGTACCAATTAAAGAAGCGAAGTATTTTTGGCAAAATGCGAGTGTTCGGACAGGAACATTAAATACAGAATTGAAAATTACGGTAGGTTTGATGTTTAAGGGAGAAACCCAAGAATGCACCATTATTTTTACTTACTTTAATGCTGAATCCATTTATTGTTTTGCAGATGAAGCCTCAAAAAAGATTGATGGCCTCTTGGAATATGCCAGTACTTTAGACGTAAAAATTTTATATCCAATGTCGGGTATTGCCCGAGAAGAACCTCTCATTGCCGAAGGGCGTATAGATGTGTTGGTAGGCCAAGGCCAAACGTCTGAAGTACTCCGAAATATTTGCTATAAAATCATTGAAAACGATAAAGCAAATAGTACGAACGACTGGGAAAGTGTAACGGAATTAATGAAAAAACTATTCAATATCACACTCTTAAAACCCTATTTTAATGCAGCACAAGGCACAGTAGAATTATCCTATCAAACGCCAGAGATTTTTAAACAAAAAAATAGTTTAGACATTGCCTTGAGTGGCCGTGGACAGCAAGAAATCCTACTGCTGGTATCGTATTTATATACCCATAAAAAAGCTATTTTATTACTTGATGAACCCGATGCTCACCTCGAAATTCTTCGTCAAAAACAAGTATTAAGCCTATTAAAAAACCTTGCCGAACAAAACGAAAATCAACTTATTATTGCTACACATTCAGAGGTAATTTTAAACGAATCCACTGATAATAATTTGGTTTTATTAATTAATAATCAAGCAATTACCTTGCCTGATTCCATGAAGAAAACGATTAAATCAGCCCTTAAAGATTATGGGTTAGAACATTATTACAAAGCCAAAATGTGTAAAGCTATTCTCTATATCGAAGGCAATACAGATATAGAAATGCTTAGGGCATTTGCCCTGAAAATAAAGCATGATGCCCTAGATTTGCTAGACGATAAATTGTATTCTTATTATGTTCAAGATAATGATTTTTCGATAAGTTTAGAAAGCGAAATAAACAAGGCATCGGGCCATTATAGAAGTGCCAAAAATCATTTTCAGGCTATTCAAAAATGTGTTCCCGAATTGAAAGGAATTGGTGTTTTTGACAGAGATAATATCAATCGAAAAGACGAGATAAACCCAACGTTCGCTTTGTTGTATTGGAAAAAATACGAACTAGAAAACTACTTTGCTTTTCCATACATTATTGAAAATTATGTAGCAAAATATTTTGAAAAACAAGGTAAAACCAGCATCGAGATAGGGAGTATTAGAAGTAGCACCGAAGCCGCCATTAATCA
>JAYWHL010000540.1:0-6485 GCA_043777715.1 Cytophagaceae bacterium
CGAAGTTTGCCAAGCTAATCTAGCCGTATTTTCAGGTGTTTTTTCAGCCTTAAAATAACTCAAAGTTACAGGCAAGGCGGTTTGAATACTTACAAGATAGTCTTCGCTTTCGCCTTGGTTCATATCAGTACAAGGGTCAGTTGGAAAGTCCGAAGTTGTGGCAGCATACTTGGCTCTTATTCTCATTCTTAAATTCCCAACTGTTGCCCCAGCTGCAATTGTAAAACTTCCAGACGTAACAGACCCTTGTCTTGCAAATTGAGCAACGAGCTCGCCAGCATCAGCAAAATCATTGTCCTGGTTATAGTCTATCCAAATACTATACCCTAGTTGATAAAAGCTTCCACCAGATGAGGTAACACCCTTACAAGAAATATTAAAAGCATCGCCTGCCCTGGCTTGCATGGCTGCTACTGTTGTAGTATAATCACTAAAATTATAGGTACTACAATTTCCACTTGTATTGTCTAGTACGGTAACATTGCTTGCATTTTTTATTAATACTCTATCAATAGCGGCTTTTGCACCTGTTGCAGCGGGGTCGCAGTTAAAATAGATAATTGGTACACAATAAGCAATAACCGAAACCTTTGCATTGCCCGAAACAGTGGCCGCCCCACAACCTCCACTGGCACTGCTGAGGGTATAGGTGGTGGTGGTGGTTGGACTAAGGCTTTGGGTGTAGGTGGTGGTGGTTATACCCGAAACCGTTGAGCCATTCATCGTAAAACTAAAAGGCCCAGCTCCTGTAAAACTGATTATTGCCGAAGAACTTTGGCCTGTTTGGATAATATCTCGCCCTGCCAAGGCGATGCTTGCGGTACTTGTCCCAAAGCCAAAAATCGGACTTTCTGTCCCTGTAACCGCAGGGCTACTGGCCACTACCCTAATTTTGTAATTCGTGCCTATGGGCGTTGATAGTGGTACGGTTACATTAATGGGGCTACCGCTACCTGTTCCAATTATGGTTGGACTTGCAAAACTACTACTGGCATTAGACATTTGAACGCTGTACGTATTACCGCCCGAAGGCACAAAATTAGGTTCAAAACTCACAGAAAAAGTATTGACAGGAGGACAAACCGCCGCTACTGGGCTTGTGATGTTTATAGATTGAACTATGTTGAGAAAGTAATCTTCGGCCTCGCCCGTACTAAATTCACCACAAGGCTCGGTAATGGGTCCATCTCCTTTTTGCCTACTTCTTATTCTAAGCCTAACGTTGCCCACAACGGTTAGGTTAGGAATTGTAAACGAACCGTTGATTCGTGTAGTCATATTCATCACATCACCTGTGCTTTGATATACTCGTTCGCCAGCATCGTCAAAATCGTTATCATTGTTGGTATCTATCCAAATGGCAATGTGTTCTGCATAATAAGAGCCTCCGCCTGTATTCATCGTAAAATTACAAGTACTCCCAGCCGTTACGTTCGTAGTCCCAAGGCTCGTGAAATCGCCATAACTATTGGCCGAACAACCTGTATTACTATTGTTTATTAACACACTTCCACTTACCGTACTAACCTGAAAATTATTAATATTCCGATTGGCCAAACACGCCCCCACACTGTACTGGGGGCCACAAATAGCCCCTGTTGTAAACGACGGAACGGCAACGTTATAATTATTTTTGGTATTTGAGGCTTTTACCCTGTAATAATAAGTAACGCCTCGCAACGTAGTAGCATCAGTAAAACTCGTAACGCCAGCATCTACTCCCCCAATAGCCACAAAACCGTCTGCTGCCGAAGTAGAGCGTTCGATAATATACCCTGTTTCGTTGCTCGAATTATCTGTCCAAGAAATAGTAGCACCCAAAGCTACTGAGGCTGATAGTGGCGTAATTGTAACCCCAGTCGGAGCGGTTTGAACGGTTTCGGCACAATCTAAGGTGTAGCGTTTTGTTGCATCAGCATTAGGCACATTATTAACAGCCAAAGCGGCGTTCATTCTCAAATATTGTTGAGGAGAAAAAATATAAGGCGAGCAAAAATAATAATCCATCACATTGCGGGGATAGGGTACAAAACTGTCTCCATTGGCATCAACCACGGTTAGCCCCGTTCCCGTTGTGTTACAGTCGGGTAGTCTTGTGCCAGGCACAACAACATCGCCAGCAACGTAAGGGTCGGCGGGGGTATCACACACAAAATCTCCTTCGGCAACACAATTGGCCGAAAGCCTTGGGGCAACCTCTGCATTGTTACGGGTAACGAGTTCTCTACGGGCTACCGTTGCATGAGCACTATTATTGAATGTATGGGCAAGATTAAAATAATGCCCAAGTTCATGAGGAAATGTTTTGTTGTCATTGGCTTGATGATTAACCACAAAACATAGATTATAGGTTTTGTCTTGGGTAGCTCCATACGAAAACCCTCCAGAACCTCCAGTACTTCGAGTAAAGTAGATGTTATGTGCGTTGTTTACATTATTGGCATTGGTCAAGGTAAATTGCTGTGCGTTGGTAATTGTCCAGTCATAAGCCGCAGTATTATCAATGTTGTTGGGGGTATTGGCGGGTGTTCCGCAGATATAAAACTGAATACCTGCATTAATAAAATATTTATTACATATCGCAATGGCATTATTAAACGCAGCCATCGACATCGTTGTTACGCCAGCGTCGGTTCTGATAAAATGAGGTTTTACGGCAATATAAACAGGGTCGGCACTAAGGCGTTTGTTTTGATTAAACTTGCTGTATTGCCTAATTAATGATTGAGTTATTTGTTCTGTTTCTAGCGAAATGTCTCCATTACCACAGGGCAGTTGAGCAAAACAAGTAAGAGAAGTAAGAAATACTAAAAAACTAAAGAGTAGTGTTTTTTTCATGTTGCGGTGAGCTTTAATATTGTAGAATCCAAAAATACCTCAAAATACTACTATTCGCAAAAATAAATTATTATTGACGTGTTTTTCAAAAATTGCTTTTTCTCCTTTCCCCTAAAAAGCCCTAACTTTGTGCTTAGTAAAAGCAAGCCAAGGTTTGCTTATTTCTCCAAAAACCAATTTGAATTTATACAATCACATGAAAATATCATTAAACTGGCTCAACGACTACCTAGATTTATCCGCTTATACTCCCCAACAAATAGGCCAATTTTTAACTAGCACTGGCCTAGAAGTTGAAGCCATAGAACCCAAAGAAGCTATCCTTGGAGGGCTTCAAGGCTTTGTAATTGGTCAAGTTTTGACCTGTGAACGCTTTGAGATAAAAGAAAAACAATTGAGCCTCTGTACTGTAAACATTGGCACAGACAGCCCTTCGCAGATTGTATGTGGGGCAGCCAATGTTGCCGCTGGCCAAAAAGTAATTGTAGCCACCGTAGGCACTACCCTCTATGACCACAAAGAAGGCAAAGCCATTTTTCAAATTTCGAGCAAAAAAACTTATGGCCATTTATCCGAAGGTATGATTTGTGCCGAGGACGAACTAGGCATTGGTACTTCGCATGACGGCATCATGGTTTTGGACACCGACTTGCCCCTTGGCACGCCAGCCAGTAAATATTTTAAGCTAGAGGCCGACCAACTCATCGAAATTGGCCTTACGCCAAACCGTGCTGATGCGGCTTCGCATTGGGGCGTTGCCCGAGACCTTAAAGCCTTGCTAAAACAAGCACTGACCTTACTACAAGTAGCTGATTTTAAGATAGATAATACTGATTTTCCGATAGACGTTGTCGTAGAAGATACCGCAGCCTGTCCACGGTTTTGTGGCCTTACCATTGATGGTGTAACGGTGGGCGAGTCGCCAGAATGGCTCAAAAAACGATTGGCCGTTATTGGTATTCGGTCTATCAATAACATCGTGGATATTACCAACTATGTAAATCACGACCTTGGCCAGCCCCTACACGCCTACGATTGGCACGCTATCCAAGGCCAAAAAATTATCGTGAAATGTGCCGAAGAAGGCTCAACGTTTATTACCCTAGATGGTGTAGAACGCAACCTTTCGGCTACAGATTTGATGGTTTGCAACGCCCACGAAGCCATGGGAATTGCGGGAATTTTTGGGGGAACAAAATCGGGAATCAATGATCAAACCACAAGAATATTTTTGGAAGTAGCCTATTTTGCCCCAGGGTCGATTCGTAAAACAGCCATGCGTCATGGCCTCAAAACCGATGCTTCTTTTCGTTTTGAACGAGGCACCGACCCTGCCGCCAAAATATATGCCCTACAAAGAGCCGCCTTGATGGTACAGGCTTTGGCAGGCGGAAAAATAGCTTCGGAGGTGGTGGATATTTACCCAAAAGCCATTCCTCCACACGAGGTAAATGTAACTTTTAAAAACATTAATCGCCTGATTGGCAAGGAATTATCTCAGGACTTGATTGTAGAAATCCTTCAAAGTTTGGATATTGTTATCGAAAACAAAACCGAAAGTGGCTTCAAGGCCGTCGTACCTGCATACAGGGTTGATGTAAGCCGTGAGGCTGATATTGTTGAAGAAATACTTAGGATTTATGGCCTAGACAATGTTGAACTTTCTGAAAATTTGAGTGCTGATTTTTTAGCTAAATTTCCAGCCAAAGACAAAGAAAAAACACAGTTTAAGCTAACCCAATATTTAGCAGGAATGGGTTTTCAAGAGATTTTCTGTAATTCGCTTACCAAGCCAACGTATGCCCAAGCCATCAAGGGCAGTTTGTTGGGGCAAAGCGTTGAGGTATTAAATAAATTATCAGAAGATTTGGGCGTACTGAGGCAAACGCTTTTGTTTTCTGGCTTAGAGGCTTTGGCTCATAATATCAACCGCCGTCAGAAAGATTTACGATTCTTTGAATTTGGTAAAACCTATCACAAAATCAACGAAAAGTATGTGGAAAAAAACAGATTGGCATTGTTTATCACAGGCCAAAGTACGTCAGAATCTTGGCAAGGCAAAAGCCAAACCGTAGCTTTTCATGATTTATCTGCGGCGGTTCAAAAGGTTTTGGTTAAACTCAATGTCAAGAATTTTGAGATTAAATCAATGGAAAACAACGATGTGTTTTCTTATGGTTTGAGCTACGTGGTCAATAAAAAAGAAGTCGTGAACTTAGGTTTGGTAAAAGCAAATCTTGGCAAAATGGCTGATATAAAACAGACGGTTTTCTTTGCAGATTTTGACTGGGATTATCTTTTTAAGCAAAATAACAATGACGTTGTGTATCAAGAAATGTCCAAATATCCAGAAGTACGAAGAGATTTATCGTTGGTAATGGACAAAGCCATAAGTTTTGAACAGGTAAAGGCCGTTGCTTACAAATATGAAAAAAATCTCTTGCAGGGTATCAACGTTTTTGATGTGTATGAAGGAACAAACTTGGGAGAAGACAAAAAATCGTATTCTGTGAGTTTTATTTTACAGGATTCTACTCAAACCCTAACCGATGCCACTATCGATAAAACCATGCAAAAACTAATGAACGCCTTTGAAAAAGAACTTAATGCCGTGATTAGGAAATAATTTTAATGCGTAAAACACTCATGGTATAACTTAAAGTACAGCCATGCGTAAGAAAACTTAATTGCAGATTTGCCATGACAGATTTACAAATCGTAACAAATATTGATAGAATAGAACAAGAAATTATTGCGATTTTGGCACAGAATAAAGTTTTGACAAAAAAGCTAGTTAGTGTAGAAAACGAAAAGAAATTGCTGGAAGAAAAGGCCCAAAAGCAAGCCAAAGAATTGAGAGAATTACAAAAAAATCAGAAGAATACGGCAAATACCTTTCTTGATTCGCAAATTTTCGCTAAAATTGTAGAAAATAAACTTAGTTCAGAACAAATTACCGAACTGAAAGAGACGATTGATAACTATATCAAAGAAATTGACAGATGTATCGCTCAACTGAGCGAGTGAGTTGGATAGCCCAAAAGCCCTCTGACATTAAGTAAAAGACTAATTTACAATAACCGTTGTATTAAATTCTAAACTTTTCACCGCACATGACCGATAACATAGACATCAATATTGAGATTGAAGGCCACCGATACTCGCTTACTATTCCTAGAAGAGACGAGATGCATTGGCGGCAAGCTGGTAAACATATTCAGAACAGGATTCATACCTATCGCAGAGAACATAAAGTACTTGCTAATCAAGAAATTATGACTCGGATTTGCCTAGAAATGACTTCTGGACTTTTAATAGAACGGTCGAGTAACTTGGAATTGACAGAAAACCTTAGTACCAAAATCAGTCGGATTCAGGCTCATTTAGACCAACAACTATCGGAATAATTACCGCATTTTATCTCTTCGCTTCTCTTCGGTTATAAGTACTGGCATTTAACTTATAACTTAACATGACTACAACCCAACTTATCATCACACTTCTTTGTATTGTTGTGGGTTTGGCCATAGGCTTTTTTATATCAAAAGCATCACTGGCAAAATCTATCAAACAACAAGAAGAAGCCGCCGAAACCAAGGCGAAAGATATTATTAGACTGGCCGATGAAAAATCGGACAACCTTCGGA
>JAYWHL010000541.1:0-6469 GCA_043777715.1 Cytophagaceae bacterium
CCAAGAAAGCGAAATGATACACCTTTTTGGCGATGATTGGCAAAACCTCAACAATAGCGTTCGGCTGGCGTGGTTGCAAGCATTGGAAGAACAAAATCCGATACTTCGCTCGGTTTCTTCGCTGAAAATGAGCCAGTTAGAAGAAGAATTACAAGAGGCTATTCAAAAAAAAGAAGCCCTAAGCCAAGAAATTTTATTACTTTATTTACGAGAACAATGCTACAAAGACGTAGAATTAAACCGTTTGCAAAATCCCATTACTTATCGAGAATTAAAACACCAAGTAAGCAAAAAACGGAAAGTTTGGCCTCTTCGCAAACTGATGGCCACCTGTGCCAGCGAAGTTTTTAGGCTTATGCCCTGCTGGATGGCATCGCCCGAGGCGGTTTCGGCCATTTTTCCACTTTTGCCCAACAACGAGCGACTTTTTGACCTCATTATTTTTGACGAAGCCTCACAATGTTTTGCCGAACAGGGTATCCCTGCCATGCTGCGTGGGCGGCAGGTGGTGGTGGCAGGCGACAGCCAACAGCTACAACCCAACGACCTGTATCGTATAAGATTTGAGGACGAAACCACAGAAGAAAATCCCGATATGGCAACGGAATCACTACTAGATTTGGCTACGCAATATCTACCTCAAATACAACTAAAGGGACATTATCGTAGTAAATCTTTGGCCTTGATTTCGTTTTCTAATCAGCATTTTTACAAAAATTCTTTGCAATTATTGCCTCATTTTCAAGACATTAATACCCCAAAACCGCCCATAAAATATATAAAAGTTGATGGCCTTTGGCAACACAACCAAAACAAAACCGAAGCCCTAAAAGTGTGGGAATTGGTAATCGAAATTAAAGCGGAATTTCCCGAAAAAAGTATCGGAATTATTAGCTTTAACCAACAACAACAGCGACTGATTGAAAGCCTAGCACCCGTTGATGTTTCGCCCATGACTTTTATCAAAAATATAGAAAACGTACAGGGCGATGAGCGGGATATTATTGTGTTTTCGGTAGGGTATGCTCCCGACTCAAAAGGCAAAATGAATATGCAGTTTGGCTCATTAAATCAACAAGGTGGCCAAAATCGCCTCAATGTGGCCGTTACCCGTGCCAAAGAACAAATATACCTGATTACCAGCATCTTACCCGAACAATTACAGGTTGAAAATACCCTAAACCAAGGCCCAAAACTACTAAAATCTTATTTGGCTTTTGCCTTAAAAATAAGCCAAGCCATCAACATTACAACCATGAACAAAAGTGACTTTGAGCCAACATTCACAGGCCGTAAGTTAGTAGATTATTTAAGCCAAAAAGGACAATTTCAACTGCCCTTTGCCGACCTAACCGTCATGCAAAACGATAAGTACAAAAGTCTGATTTTGACCGATGACGACCTATACTACGAAAGCCTTTCGGCCAAGGAAGCCCACGCCTATTTGCCCATTCATCTTACCAAAAAACAATGGCCTTTCGAGCGATTTTGGAGTAGAAATTATTGGCTTGACCATTAATCAAGGCGTTATAGGCAGCTAATACCTCGAAATACAAGAGATTAAAACTTTAAAACCCTCTTTAAATGCGTAAATCAATGCCCAAAAAATTGTGCCTTTCGCTATAATTATTATCTTTGAATTAATTCCCAAAAAATCAAAATAGCCATTTACCATTCCATGAAACAAGGAAAACTCTTAATCATCGACGACCACCCCGACGTATTGCTTGCCGCCAAACTGTTACTAAAACAACATTTTGAAATTGTTGATACCGACAAAAATCCCGAAAACCTAGTAAGCCTCATGCGGCGACAAACGTATGATGTGTTTTTGTTGGACATGAATTTTACCAAAGACGTGAGTAGTGGCGTTGAGGGTTTTTATTGGCTAGACAAAATACTCGACCATGACCCACAGGCGGTTGTGGTGTTGATAACGGCCTTTGGTGATGTAGAAATGGCCGTGCGGGCTATTAAAGCTGGGGCCATGGACTTTGTGTTAAAACCTTGGAGTAACGACAAACTGGTAGAAACCTTACAGAAGGGGCTGGCCATCAGGCAGTCGAGGCGGGAGGTAGAAAAACTACAAAATAATAAACAAGTTTCTAAGCAAATACAAGGCCAATTTGGTGAAATGTTGGGGGTAAGCCCCGCCATGCAGGCCGTTTTTGAAACCCTCCGAAAAGTGGCCTATACCGATGCCAACGTATTGATTTTGGGCGAAAACGGCACAGGCAAGCAACTGGTGGCACAGGCCATACACCAATATTCGCAACGAGCGGGCGAGGCTTTTGTGGGTGTAGATTTGGGGGCAGTGTCTCAAACATTGTTTGAAAGCGAGCTTTTTGGCCACTTAAAAGGGGCTTTTACCGATGCCAAAGAAGACCGTGCAGGGCGGTTTGAAGCCGCAGATGGCGGTACGCTTTTTTTAGACGAAATCGGTAATATTCCCCTGCCTTTGCAGTCCAAACTCCTTACCGTTCTCCAAGGCCGCCAAATAACCCGTGTGGGGGCCAACCGTAGCCGTCCTGTGGATATACGTTTGGTTTGTGCAACCAATATGCCCCTTTACGAAATGATAAACAAAGGCGAGTTTAGGCAAGATTTGTTGTATAGGGTAAACACCATCGAAATAAAAATACCGCCCCTCCGAGAACGCCCCGAAGACATAGAGCTACTGGCCAATCATTACCTAAAAATCTATTGCCAACGCTACCGCCGCACCATCAGGGGTTTTAGCCCACAGGCATTGTTGAGGTTACAAAAGTATGATTTTCCTGGCAATGTTCGGGAACTCCAACATGCCATAGAACGAGCCGTGATTTTGAGCGAAACCGAGGTACTAGAGCCTCAAAGTTTGTTTTTGACGGGCAACCAGGCCATGAACAATACTGACAAAAACCACGAATCGGTGTCGGTGGATAGTTATAATTTGGAAGAATTAGAAAAAGCCATGATAAGGAAAATCCTCAAAAAACACGATGGTAATATCTCTAAAGCCGCCGACGAACTGGGCCTCACGAGGGCATCGTTGTATAGGCGATTAGAAAAACATGGACTGTAAAGGGTGTGAGATTACCAGATAATTTTATAAGCTGTAAGCAATTCTCTAAGTTGTGAAGACTACAATTCGGAGAATTGCGTTACAGCTACTCTCCTTAATTAGTTTGCAACAATTCTACATCAAAAATAAGCGTTGCTCCGCCGTTGATGTCTCGGCCAGCACCCTGTTCGCCATAGGCCAAGTGATGTGGAATAAACAAGCGATATTTACTACCTGTGGGCATCAATTGCAGGCCCTCTGTCCAGCCAGTTATTACTTGATTTAGGCCAAAACTGATAGGCTCGTTACGCAAAACACTACTGTCAAAAACCACGCCCTCAATCGTAGTACCGTGATAATGTGTGAGTACTTTGGCACGAGAGCTACTAGGCTTTGGGCCAGTGCCTTGCACCAACACCTCGTATTGCAAGCCACTTGGGGTTTGGGTAACTTCTGGCCTTTTTTGGTTTTCTTCCAAAAATACCCTCCCTTTTTCTATTTCTGCCTTAATAATTTCTTGCATTTTGGATTGTCCTCTTTCAAAAAAATTCATGTGATTGGTTAAATTTAATTTTAAATTGAAGCCCAAAGATAGATAAAAGGGCTATGCCGAACACAATATTGGCTCAAAACAATACAAACATCATGCAAGAATGTAAAACTGTCATTTGAAACACCCCTCAATCCAACACCATTCCGCTGCCAGCTAGTATTCAAATATCTTCAAACTTTGCGTAACTTTACATTCTAAGTAAATACACAAAACAAATTGCAATTTTAAGGGTTTTATTTTTGTGATAGCCTTTTGTAATCAAATCATTACGAATCTCAGCCAGCCTTTGAAGGGGCATCAATAATATTAACATCGAATTTCACAATATGCTTATAACTCCTGGAAAATTACTGGCCAATATTAATTCGCCCGAAAACCTCCGCCAATTAGATAAAAGCCAGTTGGCTCAAGTTTGTACCGAACTCCGCCAATTCATCATTGATAATGTATCGGTGTATGGTGGGCATTTTGGGGCAAGTTTGGGCGTAGTCGAGCTTAGTGTTGCCCTGCATTATGCTTTCAATACCCCCGACGACCAACTCGTATGGGACGTTGGGCATCAGGCTTATGGCCACAAAATATTGACGGGTCGCCGTGATAATTTCCATACCAATCGCTTATACAAAGGGCTTTCGGGTTTTCCAAAACGCAAAGAAAGCCCCTACGACACCTTTGGCGTTGGGCATTCGTCCACGTCTATATCGGCGGCGGTGGGTATGGCCGTGGCCTCAAAGCACAAAGGTTTGCCCCAACGGCAACACATTGCCGTAATTGGTGATGGCTCCATGACGGCGGGTATGGCCTTTGAGGCAATGAACCACGCTGGGTCCTTGAAAGACGCCAATATGCTGATTGTATTAAACGACAATTGTATGGCCATAGACCCCAACGTAGGGGCTTTGAAAGATTATTTAACCGACATCACAACCTCGCCAACTTATAACCGCTTTAAGGACGAAGTTTGGAATTTGTTGGGTAAAATGTCTAAGTTTGGTAAATCGGCACAGGAGATAGTTTCGAGAATTGAAGACGGCCTTAAAGGAACGCTATTAAAACAAAGTAACCTGTTCGAGGCCCTTAACTTACGCTATTTTGGCCCTGTTGATGGCCACGACATAGACCACCTAACGAGCGTGCTGTCGGATTTAAAGGAAATCCCAGGGCCTAAAATCCTTCATGTGATTACCACCAAAGGCAAGGGCTATGCCTTGGCCGAAAAAGACCAAACCCTTTGGCACGCCCCAGGCAAGTTTGATAAAGTAACGGGCGAGATTTTCAAGAAAATTTATGACCAACCCCAAGCCCCAAAATACCAAGATGTTTTTGGCCACACGATTGTAGAATTGGCCGAACAAAACCCTGATATTGTGGGCGTTACACCTGCCATGCCGTCGGGGTCGTCGTTGAATATTATGATGAAAGCCATGCCCGACCGTGCCTTTGATGTGGGCATTGCCGAACAACACGCCGTTACGTTTTCGGCAGGAATGGCCACCCAAGGGCTAACCGTTTTTTGTAATATCTACTCTTCGTTTATGCAACGGGGTTACGACCAAGTGGTGCATGACGTTTGTATGCAGGAACTCCCCGTTATATTTTGTTTAGACCGTGCAGGTTTTGCAGGTGCCGATGGCCCAACCCACCACGGGGCTTATGACATTGCCTTTATGAGGTGTTTGCCCAATATGATTGTGGCCGCCCCCATGAACGAACAAGAACTCCGAAATATGATGTTTACGGCTTCGCTCAACGAAACCAAAGCCCTTAAAAAAGCCTTTACCATTCGCTATCCACGAGGCGAGGGCGTAATGCCCAACTGGAGAACGCCCCTACAAAAAATTGAAATTGGCCAAGGCCGCAAAGTGAAAAGTGGCGAAAACGTAGCCATTTTGAGTATTGGCCATATCGGTAATTATGTAAGCAAAGCCATTAAAAGCCTTGAAACAGAGGGTATTAGCCCAGCCCATTATGATATGCGGTTTGTTAAACCTTTGGATAGCCAATTATTGCACGAAATTTTTAGTGAATTTGATAAAGTAATAACCATCGAAGACGGCTGTTTGCAGGGAGGCTTTGGCTCGGCAGTGGCCGAATGGATGTTAGACCATGACTACGCCGCCAAGCTAAAACGCTTGGGAATCCCTGATGCAATTATCGAACATGGCGAGCAACTCCAGCTACACCAAGAATGCGGTTTTGACCCCGAAGGCATTGCCAACGCTGTTAGGGCTTTGGCAAGCATCGAGGTTTTTTGAACTAAAAAGAGGCTATCGTGAAAACGGTAGCCTCTTTTGTTTTGGAAATCTCTTTCTTAACCTATTTTTCAAAAACTTAATCCAAGGGTTTTGTTAGGCGAATCATAGAAATCGAGTTTGCCGAGTCGGCCAGTAACCTCCGCCCAAGTTATGTTTTCAAAGTGCATACTCACGATACTACAAGGAGGCAAATTACCCAATTCTTCGTGCGTAAGGTATTCGGCCAAATAAGTTATCGAAGGATTATGGCCTACAATCATTACTTTTTGGGCGGTTTCGGGTAGGGTATTTATCACCCCGATATAGTGCCTCGGCGAACCTTCGTATAGCTCTTCTACGAGTTGTAATTTATCAAAATCAAAGCCTATTTGTTCTGATAACACCTGAGCCGTCATTTGTGTACGCTCGGCACTGCTGGCTATGAGGGTATCTATGCCCGTTAGTTGGGGGGCAAGGTGCTTGCCTAGGCGGGCGGCATCTATCATGCCATTGGCCGATAGCGAGCGATATTTGTCTGTTCCGCCTTCGGAGGCGTCGGCATGGCGAACTAAAATGAGGGTTTTCATAAATTCATGAATCTAAGGTTCAAACACACAACTAAATTTTTGCTTGATTGCA
>JAYWHL010000542.1:0-2340 GCA_043777715.1 Cytophagaceae bacterium
AAGGCAAAAACTAAATGTCCGTTCTCGTACAATGACTGTACGAAAACGGACATTTTTTTTGGTTAAAACCCTCAAAATAGCCCCTCAATGCCATTCAATACACTTTGGCACGGGTTTGGCAATGCTTATTGTATTCTCTATTACAGTAATTCTTAAAAACAAAAGCCATGTTCTATAATTATCTAAAAATCGCTTTCAGAAATCTTGTCCGCAACAAGGTTTTTACTTTTATTAATGTTTTAGGATTAAGCCTAGGCGTGGCGGCTTCGGTTTTGATGCTAGAATACATCAGTTTTGAAAAAAGCGTTAATCAATTCCATAAGAACTCGGCCAGTTTGTATCGTATTCTCTATAAAGGCAAGGACGGCAGTACTTGGGGAACGGTTTCGCCAGCTTTTGGCCCAAAAATGAAAACCGACCTCCCCGAAGTAAAAACCTACTGCCGCATTGCCGAGGGCGTGGCACAGGGCATAGTGTCGAACACGGAAGCAAGCCCAAAATCGTATCGAGAAAGTAGCATAAGTTATGTTGATGGCAATTTTTTTGATTTATTTACCTTCAATATTTTGGAAGGGGTAGCCAAAAATTTGAACCAAACAAACACCGTGGCCATCTCCGAACAAAGTGCCAAACGGTATTTTGGGAAGCAAAAAGCCGTGGGAAAAACGATTGTTTTGAACAATCAATTTGGCAAACAATTTTTTACGGTTGTGGCCGTGTATAAAGATTTTCCTAATAATTCAGATTTCCACTACGACATGACGTTTTCGCTCCAAACGTTGGCCAACCCCGCTAATCTCAACGACAATCCTTGGGCTGCCTTAGACAAGCCCAATTCTATGTATATCGTAACTTTTTTACAAACCCGAGGCCAAATAAATGAGTCTTTAATCAATCAAAAAATAACCAAAATCCTCAAACAACTTCGTCCCGATGCCGAAGAAACGCTAGAAATTCAGCCGCTTCAAAACCTTCATCTTGGGGCTTCATTGAGCGACCGTCGGGTAAGTTCGGGAAGTTTGTCTTTTGTGTATCTTTTGGGGGGCATTACCTTCCTGATTTTGATAATTGCATGGTTCAATTACGTTAATCTTTCTACGGCCGTTGCCCTCAAAAGAGGTAAAGAAGTAGGCGTAAGAAAAGTAATTGGGGCCAGTCGTGGCCAGCTCATTATCCAGTTTTTGGGCGAATCGGCTTTGCTCAATATTTTGGGTATTTTGCTCGGTTTTTCTTTGGTCGAAATCGCTCAACCTTATTTCAATCAACTGATAGACAAGCAATTATCAATCAATATTTTCCAAGAAAACAACTTTTGGATTTATGGTTTACTTATTGTTTTGATAGGTACGGTGGCTTCGGGGGCTTATACGGCCTTGGGGTTATCGTCGTTTTCGCCTTCGCAAACGCTCAAAGGAAATTTTAGCCAGTCGAGTAAAGGGGTTGCCTTGCGTAAAACCTTAGTGGTTTTTCAGTTTACGATTTCTATCGTTTTGATTGTTGCAACGTTGGTTGTTTTTAGACAATTATCGTTTATGCAAACCAAAAACTTAGGCATGAATATCAGCCAAAAACTCGTGATTCTAGGCCCAGAAATAGGCAAAGATAGTAGCTACAAAACCCGCAAAAATGCTTTTAAAAATCAGATTGCTCAACAAACATTTGTAAAAGACTATACGGGTTCGGGGAGTGTGCCTGGCAAGTGGTATAATTACGGAGACTATGGCATTACCAGCCTTAATCCAAAACCTGGCGATGAGAAAAAAATGTACTCCATCATGGGCATTGACGAACGTTATTGCCAAAATTTTAGCCTTGCATTTGCGGCAGGGCGGAGTTTCACAGCCGAGGTTTGTGCCAAAGGTTGGGATGCTAATAATCAAGTAATTATCAACGAAAAGGCTGCCAAGGAATTGGGCTTCGAGTCGCCAGCGAAAGCCCTCAATCAAAAAATTATTTGGCAGGACAAACAGTGCGAAATTTTGGGAGTTCTCAAAAACTACCACCATTTGAGTTTACGCCAGCCCATCGACCCTGTCATTTTTTATCCAACCCAAGACATTCGTTATACCACCGTAACCTTCACGGCAGATAACATTCAAGCAAAAATGGACAAATTAGAAGCCCTTTACAAAGCCTCTTTTCCTGATAATCCTTTCGATTTTTTCTTTGCTGATGACAATTTTAACAAACAATATAAGTCTGAACTTCAATTTGGGAACATCTTCAAGAGTGCTTCTTTATTAGCCATTTTTATTGCCTGTTTGGGTCTTTTTGGCTTGGCAACTTTCACTGCCGAAGCCCGTACCAAGGAAATCGGTATTCGGAAAGTACTGGGGGCAA
>JAYWHL010000543.1:0-2338 GCA_043777715.1 Cytophagaceae bacterium
TTATTGCGTAAGCCGTTCATTTGATGCTACCAATCCTGATGCCTTGCTTCAAATTGTATTTATTCTTCGTAAACTTAAAGAACTCATACTTGCTTAAAGATTTAAGGCAAACCAAAGTATCCATCTACCTGTAAATCAAGCAATTGACAACTATTTTATCTTTTATCCGAACCAAAAACGACCAAAAGCCCGAAAATAGCCTACCTTTGTATCCCGTAAACAAATAAAAAAATCCCTTCATGTCTTCTAAACAGACCAAGTATATTTTTGTTACGGGTGGAGTTACTTCCTCTCTTGGCAAAGGCATTATTGCCAGTTCACTAGCCAAATTGCTTCAATCCAGAGGTTTAAGTGTAACAATTCAAAAATTCGACCCTTACATCAACATCGACCCAGGCACTTTAAATCCTTACGAACACGGCGAATGCTATGTTACAGATGATGGTGCAGAAACCGACCTAGACCTTGGTCATTACGAACGGTTTTTGAATACTCCAACCTCGCAAGGCAACAACATCACTACGGGTCGGGTTTATTACAACGTAATTACCAAGGAAAGAGAAGGGGCTTTTTTGGGCAAAACCGTTCAAGTTGTACCTCACATAACTGATGAAATAAAGCGAAATATATTGCTTTTAGGTCAAACTGGAGACTTTGATATTGTAATTACCGAAATTGGTGGCTGCGTAGGCGACATCGAAAGTTTACCGTTTATTGAGGCTACTAGACAACTAAAATGGGAACTTGGCGACCACAATACGCTATTTATTCATCTGACTTTGATTCCGTATTTGGCCTCGGCAGGGGAATTAAAAACAAAGCCAACACAACATTCTGTAAAATCGCTCCAAGAATCAGGGATTCAAGCCGATATATTGGTTTGTAGAACCGAATATCCCATTCCGAGCGAAATGCGTAGAAAAATTGCCCAATTTTGCAACGTACATTCAAACGATGTGATTGAAGCAATGGACGCCGAAACGATTTATGACGTTCCGTTGTTAATGAAAAACGAAAAGCTCGACCAACGAGTTTTGTATAAATTGAATATTTACAATGACCAAGAAACCGATTTAGAAGAATGGACTTCGTTTTTAACTAGATTAAAAAATCCAAAGAATGAAGTAGAAATTGGGCTTGTTGGTAAATATGTGGAATTAAAAGATGCTTATAAGTCTATCATTGAATCATTTATTCATGCTGGGGCAAAAAATGAATGCAAAGTAAAAATTAGATGGATACACTCTGAAAGCCTAGACCCAAAAACCATAAAGCAAGAGCTAAAGGGTCTGCATGGCGTTTTGGTGGCACCAGGTTTTGGCGAAAGAGGCATTGATGGAAAGATTGAAGCTGTGAAATATGCCCGAGAAAATAAAATTCCGTTTTTGGGAATTTGTTTGGGTATGCAAATGGCAGTGATAGAATTTTGTCAAAATGTGTTGAAAATAAAAGATGCGTTCTCGACCGAAATGATGCCCAACACCAAAAATCCAGTAATTAGCATCATGGAAAACCAAAAAGATATTACCAACAAAGGAGGCACAATGCGACTGGGGGCGTATCTATGCGAGATAAAAGAAAATTCCTTGGCACATCAAATTTATGGCAAAACCGTAATTTCGGAAAGACATCGCCACAGATACGAATTTAATAACGAATATCTTGATAAGATAAATGCGGCAGGTTTGCACACCACAGGCATTAACCCAGAAACTAAATTGATAGAAATTGTAGAACTACAAAACCACCCTTGGTTTGTTGGCGTGCAATATCACCCCGAATTAAAAAGTACAGTCCAGAACCCACATCCATTATTTGTGGGATTAATAAAAGCCAGTTTAGATTATAAAATTTCAACCACTAAATAATTTCAGATTTGATAATTTCAAAAACTTTATCAAATCTCTTTTAAAGAAAAACAAAATCACAACGAAATGGATAAGAATACGATTATAGGAATGCTGCTCATTATGCTTATGTTGCTAGGTTATGAAATGCTTGTACCCAAACCGCCAAAACCCCTTCCTGCCAAACCCAAAACAGAGGTTAAAGCCGCAGGTACAAAAGCCGTAGTTGCACCAATTGATACGCTAAAAGCGAAGGCAACCCTAGGGAATTTAGCTTTGGCAGCAAATGGCACTGAAAAAACAGAAATACTTGAAAACGAAGATGTTAAGATAGTTTTTTCGAGTTTAGGTGGTAAAATAAAATCTGTTTTGCTAAAAAAATATAAAACCTATAATCAAAAGGATTTGGTATTGATAGACGCCAATGCCAATCAGTTTAAATTAGAATATCCATCAGCAACAGGCAACATAGATTTGAGCAAACTGTATTT
>JAYWHL010000544.1:0-6458 GCA_043777715.1 Cytophagaceae bacterium
ACGAAGTCTCCAAGTTATTGAAATTGAGTACTTTAATTTCTTGGTGTCTTTGAGACTTGGTGGTTTAAAATGAATTTCCGTACAAATTATAGTTGAACCGTTTTGTTTTAAGTACTTGGACAGAATTAGTTTGCACTATTAATCCCTTAATTGTTTGCATATCAAGCCTATAGCCTAGGGCTTATTGCTTAAAGCTACTCATCCTTCTTGTTTTTTCAAATAAGCCATTATCTTTTCGGTTTTGTCTTTTCCCAATATTTTTTCTAGGGCGGGCAATGGTGCGGCTTTGATGCCTTCAACGGTTTTGAACTCCTTCAATAATTTGGTAGCTGTGATTTTTCCAACGCCTTCAATGTCTTCTAACTGACTGACCAAGAAGTTGTTACTGCGTTTGTTTCGGTGTTGGGTAATGCCAAAGCGGTGGGCTTCGTCTCGGAGGCGTTGTATCAGTTTGAGCGATTCTGATTTTTTGTCGATATAAAGCGGAATACTATCTTCGGGAAAATAGATTTCTTCTAGCCTTTTGGCAATGCCAATAATAGGCACTTTGCCGTATATCCCAAGGGTTTTGAGGGCATCGCACGAGGCCGAAAGTTGGCCTTTGCCACCATCTATAATTATCAAATCGGGTAGGGGGGATTCTTCTTCAATCAGGCGTTTGTATCTTCGGCCAACTACCTCGTTCATGGTGGCAAAGTCGTCGGGGCCAATCACCGTTTTTGGGGTAAAATGCCTATAATCTTTCTTGGAAGGCACGCCATTTTTAAAGCAAACCATCGCCGAAACAGGGTTTGTACCTTGGATATTGGAATTATCAAAACATTCGATGTGCATGGGTAAAGTTTTGAGGCGAAGGTCGTTTTTTAGCGTCAATAAAACCCGCTTTCGGTGGTCTCCGCCACTTTCTTCGGCAGCTTGGCGGTCGGCTTTTTCTTTTCTAAAATACAACACATTTTTTAGCGACATATCCAGCAATTTTTTCTTGTCGCCAATCAGTGGAATACTATTTTCAACCCCTTTGAGTTCTAACGAAAGATGGATATTGGTTAGCACTTCTTTGGCTTCGCTGCTATATTCTTCCCGCATTTCCCAAACCAACATCGTGAGTAAATCTTCGTCGGTTTCCTCTAATTTTTTCTTGATTTCAACGGTATGTGCTTGGGTAATAAATCCATTCTGAACTTTCATAAAATTGAGATATGCAGCGTTTTCGTCGGAGGCAATCGTAAACACATCTACGTCTTTTATGGCAGGATTCACAACCGTTGATTTTGACTGATAGTTTTCTAAATACATCAGTTTTTCTTTAAACTCTTGGGCTTCTTCAAAATTGAGTTTACTGGCGGCTTCCATCATTTTTTCTTGAAAAAATGCTTTCGGAATGGCCATATTTCCTTTCAGAATATGCTTGGCTTGGTCTATCTCTCGGTTGTAGTCTTCGGCGGTTTGGAGGTCTTCGCAGGGGCCTTTACAATTGCCCAAATGGTACTCTAAACACACCTTAAATTTTTTGGCTTTGATGTTTGCTTCGGTCAGGTTTAGGCTACAAGCCCTAATGGTATAAAGCTGCTTAAACATCTCCAAAACAGCATACATGGCCTTTTGTTGGGCAAATGGGCCAAACAAAATACCTTGTTTGCGGTCGGCGATGCGGGTGGTGATTATCTTAGGAAAAAGGTCTGGGGTAACACAGATAAAAGGGTACATCTTGTCGTCTCTCAAGAGAATATTAAAACGAGGCTGATGTTTTTTGATAAGGGTGTTTTCGAGCAAAAGGGCATCAAATTCAGTAGGCACAATCGTAAATTCGATATCCTTAATTTGGCTTACTAATCGCTTGGTTTTGCGGTCATGATTTCTCGAATCTTGAAAATAACTACTTACTCTATTTTTAAGGTTTTTGGCCTTTCCCACATAAATAATCGTGCCTGTTTCGTCAAAATAACGATATACACCAGGGTTTTCTGGTATTTTGGCTAAAGCAATTTTATAATCAAATACTGGCATAAGGGGGCAATCAATTGATAATGAACATTATAAACCACTACGCATAAATTTTAGCAACTTTTTTTGTTTTACTTTTATTTTCGTTAAACATTTTGAGTTGTGTAGATGGTTTTTGTATGTTAAGGGGGACCTCATTTATCATTAGATTTTTTTCGTTCAAAGAGATAGAAAAACAACTAGGTGTCTTATCTTTAATATATTTAATAGGAATATTGGCCTCAATTTTTTCTAAAGCAGCATTAAAATAAGTCTCATTAATTTCGCAAGCTGTTAGGTTTACTCCTGCATTGTGGCAAGCTATTGCAATTGTTCCACTTCCTAAATGAGTATCTAACACTTTATCATTGGGCTTTACATACATTCTCAAAAGCCATTCATAAAGTTCAATTGGTTTTTGAGTTGGGTGAATTTTATTTCTATTTTTCCGAACACTAAAATGAAATATTTTTGAGGGCTTGTCAATTGAAGACCAAGCCATTTCTGCCATTGAAAAATTATTTAGTGCTTCGGGTTGGTTTTTATCCCAAACGATAAAACCTTTATTGTATTCACTTCGTTTCCACAATTGTCCAAAATAATTTCCACCCCAAATAATTTGATGTTTTGATACTCTGAATAGTTCATTAAAATACTCATCATCAGGTTTTACATCCCACTGACTATATTCATTCATATTAAATTTATAATCTCCTCCTCTTTTTGTTTTATTTAATATGCCATAAGGTGGATCTACAATGGCAATATCAAAATAGTTATCTGGATACCTTGCCATTAATTCCATATTATTTTCTCTAGTTACTGTAATCATAATGGGTTGTCCTTAGCTTTTAGTAGCGAATTTTGTAATGGTTAAATCTGAAATATTCTTGCTTATATCTTTCCCTAAATTACTGATAATGATGCTATCAAAATCTTCATAATCAATCTCTCTGATGCCATTATCTATACAATTATAGAGATATTCTGAGAAAGTACTTGCTCTTACAATAACGATTGGGCTTTTTTTGATGTCTTGCAAAACAGCAGGAACATATCTTGGTGTTACAACTATGGTATATGCACCACCTATTTTTTCTCGGTGTCCTTCCAAACGCCCTGCATTAATGCCTGAAAGTTTATTTTTTGTCGATTTTGCATCAACAGCAAATTTTTTCTTTTTGGATAAATATAAACATTCTACGTCTGTATTTCCAGCTCCGCCTATTTTCTCTGCTTCCACATTATAGAACATATTAAATCCATCTACTAAAACATCTTCAAACAAATATGCCTCTGTTCCATCGGTATTATTAGAATATTGCGCTATCAATTTAGGCAAATTGAGTAATTCGAGTTTTAAGTCATCATTCAATTCTCCTATTTCTTCAAGAAGTACACGAGGGTAAAAACTATAAATCTCTTTAATTACATCAATTTTCAACTTTTCTGGGTCATTCAACAATAAAGGTTTCTCTAAAAATGAGTTTTGTAATTCAAGTTTTTTAACCAAACTCAATACATCAGGTGAAATACTTACTTCGTTTCGGGTTACTTTTCTAAATGTGTTTGTATTTCCGTGTTGTAATTTACAGATAACACTTCCTGCTGTCTGTTCCATAACATCAGCCCCTTCAAAAAGATTACTGACATAATAATCCCATTCATAGGCAGCATTCACAAAAGCGTGTCTATCTTCTTGAAATTTTTTGGTTAATTCTTGATTTGACAAACCTCTGATTTTCAGTAGTTCAGTAACTAAATCTTCATAAGATTCTTCCGAAATCTCTTTTATAAAAACGATTTTATAAGCAACTTCAAAAGCGTAAAGTTTATTGGAAAGCCTATTGTCCAAGAGTAGCTTAAAAATAAGTCTGAATGGGTACAACTGAATCTCACTATCTGTGCCACTATGAGGGTGTTGATACTGAACAGACCATAGCATAGCCAAAAATATCTTGGCTGATTTCTTTTTGTCTTCAATATTTTGCAGTAATAAATTACCTAATGGGCTAAATAAAAATCTATCTTCTTTCTCAATTTTGGCTTGATAGCCAAACATATAAAAAGACAATTGATTAATTTTATGATTGATTGCATCCAGAGGCATTTCTGGATTTCTTTCACTATAAAGCCCAATTTCTCTTAGTTTTAGGTTTAAACGACTTTTTTCTTCTTTTGAGATAGTCGTTTTTGAAAAAGATTTTAGGAATTCCGCTACTGAACTTAGTAATCCGAAATCATTAATATGACGGTATAAAATCCACTTTTTACTATCAATTCTTAAAGTCATGAACTATTAATTATTTATTTGTTCAACAATTTTTTTGATTAACAAAGGAGGAATACACTCACCTACACACTTACGTATCAGTAATTCAGGCGTGTTATCAGGTATTTTCCAGTCGTGCGGTAGAGATGAAAGTATCATCAATTCTAAGGGAGTCAGAACTCTTGCATCTGAATAGGTTTCATCTTTAAGTTTTCTTCCTGGATGAACGTTTAACTGTGAACTAATAGCATCATTACGCATCGTAATTGTCGGTGCTGGTTCATTCCACTTAATTCTTCTATAAGTTGTCATGTAACTCTTAATCTTCTCGCCATTAGGTTTAACTGGAAAATGAAGCGTATTTTCAAAAGCGGATTTACCTGTTGGCGTATTTTTCATCCACTCAATATGACTCTTAGCGTGTTTTCTGGAAAAATGCCATTTTACATTAGATTGTTCCCCTGCCTCAATACTTGGTAGATGCCCAATTGCTTGTTCTACGTTGATAGGATTTTGTGAAGTTGGATTGCCCCATTTCAAGCCTTTTCTATATAATTTTACGATTGCTCTTGTTCTTCTTTGAGGTACTCCAAAATTGGCGGCATCGTAAGTTTCAGCTTCAATATTATATCTATCTTTGAATAGGAGACTAAGAATATCTAAAATTTTGTAAAATTTACCTCGAAATGGTAGCTCCACCTTAAAAAATGTAGGAACATTCTCAATTAATATAAAATTGGGTTTTTTTGCTGTGATAAAATCAATTATTCTGAAAACGAGATAATTTCTTTCATCATTTATCATTTGTTCAACACTTCTATTTTTCCCTGCAACACTCATTCCTTGACATGGAGGAGAAGCTAACAAGAAGTCCAAATTATCTTTTGAACCATTTAGTATTGATTTGAAAATAGTATCGTCTAGAATATCCCCATGAATCATTTTAGATTTTGGATATACCGATTGATATAATTTTGCCCTCTCTCCAATTAATTCATTCGCTACGGTTATATCTATCTCAATATCTTCTAAATATGTTTCTGCAATACCTGCACTTGAAAATAAGGAAGTTCCAATCATTATTTTTTATTTGATTTTAATTCAAATTTACACCATGTTCTATCAATATCAAACTCCCCTTTAGACACACATAAAATACTACTCATTTAAAAAGAAAAAAGCCTCAAATTCGAGGTTATTTTTATGAAACTGAGCCTAATTTATGTTTTTATTGACTTTAGTTACTTTAGAGGCTATTTGAATTTTTGATTTTGGGTTAAAATGAAATTGTTTTTTATCAATATACAGTTTTTAAGCCATTTTGGAATAGTGTATAGAAGCTACGGATTGCTCCACAGTGGCCTAAAAACCTAAAGTATGTGCTAAAAAAAATAGGTTTAGGGCAAAAAAGTTTAGACAGCTTCAATATCTTTATTTTGAATTGATTCATTCCCCAAAAATCACTAAATTAATGGTCTCAAAACTAACAAACTCTCCACGATGGCTACGATTATTGAACCCAAAAAAGAATTTCGGAACTATGACCAAGGTGATATTACGGCAGCCGTAAAAGAACATTATCGCAAAATGCGAAGCCGCCAAACGGTAGCGTATGTAGCTAAAATGAAGGCCAAATACCTGACTTTTGACAAGCCCCTTGCCCTTTGGGACGCCATGGAACGCCTCAATGCCTTGATAGACGTAAGCGACCCCGACCTTACCCTGCCCAATGTTCAGCATTTGTTACAGTCGGCAGAGGCCATGCGGGCTGATAATCGCCCAGATTGGATGCAACTCGTTGGGCTAATCCACGACCTCGGCAAAGTGATGTACCTGTGGGGGGCAGATGACGACGGTACGTCTCAGGCCGAACAATGGGGCTTGGTTGGCGATGTTTTTGTGGTGGGCTGTGCCTTGCCCGATACTTGTGTTTACCCCAATTTTAATGCCTTAAATCCTGACATGAGCGATAGTCGGTACAATACCGAATTGGGTATTTATCAAGAAAAATGTGGCCTAGATAACCTTACCTTGGCTTGGGGGCATGACGAATACTTGTATCAGGTACTGAAAAACCATGCCAGCAATACGATTCCAGACGAAGGAATGGTAATGATACGTTATCACTCGTTTTATCCTTGGCACAATGGCGGGAGTTATGCCAAACTTTGCAACGCCCAAGACGAAACCTATAAAGAAATTG
>JAYWHL010000545.1:0-6439 GCA_043777715.1 Cytophagaceae bacterium
AGTGGAGGAATGTGGAAACCGATTACGGGCGTGGTTAAAGACTTCAAAACCAATTCGTTAAGAGAAGAAGTGAAGCCAACGGTTATGATGCCTCAAAAAGATGTGTATTACCAAATAGGCATAAAAATTGCCCCCCAAAACATTGACCAAACTAGCAAAGCTGTAAAAGCCGTTTGGGAAAAATACTACCCAGCTTTTGTTTATGGGCAGTCGTTTTATGACGAGCAAATTGCTAATTTTTATCGCTCCGAAGACCAACTTTCGTTACTATTCAGGATTTTTGCTGGTATCGCTATTTTTATTTCTTGCCTAGGTTTATACGGTTTGGTGGCTTTTATGGCTGTGCAACGCACCAAAGAAATCGGCATCAGAAAAGTGATGGGGGCAAGCGTAAGCCAAATAGTGGTGCTGTTTTCAAAAGAGTTTGTTATTATGGTATTGCTGGCCTTTGTGATTGCCGCCCCCGTGGCTTATTACCTAATGGACAAATGGCTTGGTGGTTTTGTATTCAAAATTTCAATGGGCTTTGGGGTATTTTTATTAGCCCTTGTTGCTTCGCTGGTCGTAGCCATTGCCACGATGGGTTTTAGGGCATACAGAGCCGCCATCGAAAACCCTGTTAATTCTTTAAAAACTGAATAGAAATCAACACACTTTAAACCACAAAGGAACAAAGAACACAAAGGTTTGAGATGAGGCGAAACAGCACTCAATACCGTTTAACTTTGTTTAATTACTTAGCTTTTGATGAAAAAAAAATGGTTCACTGACAATTTTTGTGGAATGGCTAACGTAGGGACGAATAGTATTCGTCCATCCTCTCCAATGACGCCATGGACGAATGTTATTGGGCAACATTTGATCGTCCTTACCACAAAAATTGTTGTAGAACCCAAAAATATTCAAAACAGCAAAGTGCTAATATTGTAAATTATTGATAATCAGTAGTTTATTTTTTGTTTTCAATCTTTATTTTCCAAATCTAATTATGATAACCCTCAACAATATCGAAAAATATCATTCAAATGGTTTTACAAAAAACTATGTACTGAGACACGTAAATGCCGAGATAAAAAAAGGCGAATTTGTGTCTATTATGGGGCCGTCTGGGGCGGGTAAAAGTACATTACTTAATATTATTGGTATGCTGGACCAACCCACTGCTGGCGAATATCTATTTATGGACGAACCCGTACATAAACTATCCGAACGCCGCCGTTCTGAATTATACAAAAGCCATATCGGTTTTGTGTTTCAGGCATATCATTTGATAGACGAACTTACCGTTTTTGAAAACCTCGAAACGCCATTACTCTACAAAGGCGTGGGCAGTGCCGAACGCAAAAGTAGGATTGCAGACCTGCTAGACCGTTTTAATATGGTGGCCAAAAAAGATTTGTTTCCGCAACAACTTTCGGGCGGGCAACAGCAATTGGTGGGCGTGGCTAGGGCTTTGATTGGCCAACCGACTATTATTTTGGCTGACGAACCCACAGGGAATTTGCAATCGGCTCAAGCAGAAGAAATTATGAAATTATTCAAAGAAATGAACCAGCAAGATGGCGTAACGATTGTGCAAGTAACGCATTCCGAAAAAAATGCCGAATACGGTAACAGAATCTTAAACCTAGAAGATGGCAAAATAAAATAGGTTGTTAGGCACGAGACGGGAGGCTATTTCCGTATTTGGTGGCTCACCAAACACCTATGCGAAAGCAATACGCCTGTTTCCGTGTTTGGTGGCTCACCAAACACCTTTGCGAAAGCAATACGCCTGTTTCCGTGTTTGGTGGCTCGCCAAACACCTTTGCGAAAGCAATACGCCTGTTTCCGTGTTTGGTGGCTCACCAAACACCTTTGCGAAAGCAATATGCCTATACAAATTTCTGTCTTATGCCATATTTTGTAAAATTGTCCTATACTAAGCACTACGCAATAATTTAAAGACCTTGATTGTTATCAAAAACCACCATTATTTATGAAAATCCTAGCCAGTATTTTAGCCCTGTTTTTTGTGATGACTGCCAAGGCACAATCGCCCGAAAGTTGGTCTTTGGCCGCTTGTATTCAGACGGCTTTTTTGAATAGTCCCGTTTTGCAACAAAACAAACTGAATGCCGATTTGAGTCAGAATCAATTGCTACAAAGCCGAATGGCCGCTTTGCCCAGTTTGCAGACTACCCTTGGGCAAAATTATTTTTGGGGTAGGGCCATCGACCCCTACACCAATCAATTTAGCGATCAATCGTCGCAGTCGCAAAGCCTGAGTCTTAATAGTTCGGTTACGGTTTTTGGTGGAATGGCACAACGCCACACCATCAAACAAAATCAGTTTTTGGCCCAAGCCACGCAGCTAGACATTCGCCAAAGTCAAGACCAACTTAGTCTTGCCGTGTTGGTAGCTTATCTTCAAGTACTTAGTGCCGACGATGCCATCGGTATTACCGAAAAACAATTAGACCTAAGCAAGGCTCAACTTGAACGAACTTCGGCATTGGTTGAGGCAGGCAGTATGGCACCCCATGCCTTGCTGGAACTAAAGGCTCAATTGGCTAACGATGAGCTTAGCTTGATTACTGCCAAAAACACCAAAAAACTAGCGAATTTGGCTTTATGTCAGGTAATGAATATGCCCCTGAAAGAAATTAATTTGGAGCGATTATCGGCGGCTGATAAATTTATGGGTCTTTATGACGGAACTAAAGAACAAGTTGAAGAAATTGCCATAAAGAGTTTTTCGGTAATTAAAGCGGCTGATTTAAGGATAGAAAGTGCAGACTGGGGAATGAACGCCGCAAAAGGGCGAATGTTACCAACAGTGTCGGCATTTGGAAGTATAAGTACTCGAAATTCAACTACTGCACCTTTAGATTTCAGAACGCAACTTTCGGCTAATCTTTTCAAATACTTAGGTTTTGAACTCAGCGTTCCAATTTTTAATGGGCTTCAAAACAGAACTCGTTGGCAAAATGCCCAAATTGCTCAAAAAATAGCAAAAGTTCAAGCCACTGGAGCTAGGCTACAATTATCTCAAGCCATAGAACAAGCCTATTTAACAATGCAAACGGCCTTTAGTCGTTACCAAGGTGTGAGCCAGCAAGCACGGAGTTTGGAAGCAAGTTTTGAAAGTACCAACACCCGTTTTAATGCTGGAAACTTGAATGTATTAGATTTTACCATTGCCAAAACCAATCTTGACCGTGCCAAAATGAATTTAATTCAGGCTCAATACGAATACATTTTTAGGACAAAAGTCTTGGATTTTTATAAGGGAATTGATTTCAAAAATAACAATTAATTGCCTGTTTATCAATTGATGAAGTAGCTCTGAATACTGTACAATTTTACAAAATATAGCATAATACAGAGATTTGTCTAAGAATATTACTTTCGCAAAGGTGGTTGGTGAGCCACCAACCACGGAAAAGGATTTGTCTAAGAATATTGCTTTCGCAAAGGTGGTTGGTGAGCCACCAACCACGGAAAAGGATTTGTCTAAGAATATTACTTTCGCAAAGGTGGTTGGTGAGCCACCAACCACGGAAAAAAAACAAAAGATTACAAGTTTTAAAACATCGATTTTTTGCCAAGTACTTATATAAAAAAAATCCCGCTCTGCTTAGAACGGGATTTTTTTATAGGATTTTCGATTGATTTAGTTCATCACAAATTCGCCACTGGCTCTCAATTCTATTTCTTCGCTAACCACTGCCGAGGGCATTGTACCAACGCCAAATTCCGTACGGTTTACGGTACCTGTGGCCTTGAAACCCGCTAATTTTTTACCTTGGCGGTTAGTTCCTGTACCATTAAATGTAAGGTCTAGTGTAATGGGTTTTGTAACGCCTTTGATGGTAAGGTTTCCAACCAATTTGTATTTTTTAGGCCCCGCTGGTGTGATAGACGTACTTTTGAAGGTCATGGTTGGAAATTTTTCTGTATCAAACATATCAGGCTTTTGCAAATGGCCGTCTCTCATTTCGTTGTTGGTGCTTAGTTGCTTGAGGTCGGCGTTCATCTCAAAAACGGCATCAGAAAAATCTTCTTTTGAAGACATAATGCTGGCGTCGAAACTCTTAAAACTACCGTCCACCTCCGAAAGCATCAAGTGGGTAAGTGTAAAACCCAACTTGGCGTGGGCTTTGTCCACTGTCCATTTTTGGGCAAAACTCGCTGCCGAGACTAGTAATGTAAGTACTAAAACTGTTAATTTTTTCATTGTTTTTGATATTAATGATGGTAAAATAAAATACAGAAAGTAAATGTATCAACATCTAAAGTTAATGTAGGCCGATTTGAGACCAATTAACAAACATTAACGACTATATGCAGGAAATTATCGTTTACCGAAAAGGAATTTGTTAAGAAGAGGAAATTTTTTTCCGTGTTTGTTGGCTTGATAAAAACCTTAGTGAAAGCAATATTCTAAAAACAGATTTCTGTTGGAGTATGAGGAAAAGTAAAAGTACCGCAATTTGGAGAATTACGATACTTTTTAGAAGATTGTTTAATACCGATAATATTGATATGAATTTTAATTAATGCACTGATTATCAGAAATTTATATTTTTATTTTTTTACAAATGTGATGTTGAACGAAGGCATTTTTACGGTAACGTAACTTTATACCTTGGAATATCCTTTTTGTTCTTTTTTGTTTTGAAAGCAATATTTTGAACCTGCTGCGATGTTCTGAAATTTTCAAGTATTCCGTATTTTCTTAATACAGTAACTTCTTGGGTAAATTTCTCAGTTTCGGTATTACTGATATTCAAGGCTTTGAAAATATCATTTGCAGAAATTTCTTTTTCGCCCAATCCAAGTAAAATAATTTGATTCTGATTTTTTGATAAGTTGAATCTATCAAATTGTTGCAACCATTCAACTTGTTTGGTACTAAAAATAGTCTTGTTCAAAAGCGTTACTCTAAACCAAAGTCCATTTGAATACAATTCTGGTTTTTCAAGGTCTTGTTCTTGCATCAAGCTGAAAATCCTTTTCATTCCTTCTCCTAGTTCTCGCATTAGTTTATTTTCTTTCAAAACTTTTGCTATAAGCGAGTTTCTTGATTCATGTGAATTTTCTAATTTCTCTAAATTGTCAATTGTCAAAGTCGAAAGTAAAGGGCCGGGGCTTTTGATTTCCATTCTATTGTCGAAAATAAAAATTTCGATGGCATTCGTTATGCTATAATCTCTGTGTGCAATGGCATTCAAAACGGCCTCTTTAACGGCATCTTCAGGATAAATATATTTTTGTTCAAATTGAGCATTAGCCCCAAAAACAGTTTTATAGGCCAACATCGACCTCAGATGTTCCCAAAATTTTATAACTAATTCGAGTATATTTCCCGTTACGATATCATCGCTTACCACATTGTATTTTTCTCCTGCTTCTAGCGTATTTCCTTTTACTTTAAGAAACCGTACTTGGCTTCTCGGGTGCCATCTGTCTATGTCAGTAGCAAAAAGTAACAAAGCCGCCCTTTTGAGTCTAAGTCCATTTTGGGCATATTCGGCCAGTCCAATTTGCTGTAAATATCTTTCAATACTTAATCCTTTGATATACTGGTCGGCTATGCCTTGAAGCAACCTAACATCTAAATCCGTAACGTTTGCACCATCAACAAATTGGCTGTCATATTCTCTCGATTTAATTTCTTGGCTTTCAAACTGAATCTGATTAACAGATGCAGGCATTGTTGATTTATCTTTTCGTCTAACACACCTTCCATCTGGAAGTTGGTAAATCATGGTAGTTCCTTTATTTACAGAAAAGTATAAAATTACTTTGTCGTCTAAAACGAGTTTATTGGCATTATTTAATGGGAGTTGTTGGTCTTGGTAAATGTGTGTGTGAATGGCATTGAGCATTATTTGAATATCTTCCTCTGCATGAGGAATCCCTGTAACTGTTCCATCATCTTCCACTCCAATCAAAACTGCCCCGCCGTCAGCATTTGCAAACGACACCAACGCTTCGGCAATGTCAGCACATATCAATTTGGCTAATCTTGGTTTTTTATTATCGGGTCGCCCTTCCAAAGCCGATTTAAACTCTCTAAAATGGCTTTCCCCAAGAATCAGCGTGTTTCGTACTTTGTCAGCCAGTAATAATATATCGTCCATTTGATTTCAAAAAAATTTTCGTTCCCAAAGTTAGTAATAGTTTTTGTGTTTTGGCCGTTCTGTGCTTATGTCCAAACCGAAGCTGCTTGGCCAAGCCCAACCAACCTCCAATTTTACAAAACCCTTACTCTTTTGCCTGATACTAGGTTATAGATATTTTTGTCATACATTCCTTCGGATACTATGGCTGGTAGATAATAATTGCCTTTGTAGGTAGCATTGAGCATAACGGTTACCGAAATGCTTTTATTTTTGGGTAAATCAAAGAACGAATACACTCGGTCGTCTCTAAAGTCTTGGTAGCGAATCCC
>JAYWHL010000546.1:0-6424 GCA_043777715.1 Cytophagaceae bacterium
CACTCATGGCATAATTTAGGTTATGCCATGAGTTTTTTCTTCAATCCGACGATTCTACGCCAAGAATAATCTTCCTGTGTTTCTGGCCCCAATTTACAATAGAAGCAATTAAGGGTTCTAGCGAATTTCCGTGTTTGGTAAGTTTATAAATCGCAAAAACGGAGGTGTCGTCTTCAACCTCACGGCTCAACAGTTTATTCATTTCAAGATACTTCAATTCTTTGGTCAGTGTACGTGGAGTGATACTTCCCAAGTCCCTTTTTAATTCGTTAAACCTCTTTTCTTTATCACAAAGACTCGCCAAGATAGCCCCACGCCAACGGCCGCCTATAATATCTATCACGTCTTGCACATCTCTCAACTGAACTTGCTTTTGTTTGTTTTTCATGCTAGTATCTTAAAGGATAGTGGTATTTTTTTCAAATTGGACCATCTTAAATACGATGTTTATACATTTGATGAATTATTACACTTTATGGAAATTTGGTAAAAATAAGTACTTGAACAAAATTAGTTTACACTATTAATAGCGTAATTATTTGTATATCAAGCATATAGCTTATTATTTATTGCTTACAGCTACTTAAATTCTAATAAATTTACATAAAGTCCTTAATCAGCAAATAAATTCTCTAACAAATACACAAGTTATCAAATGTCAAATCTAAATGCTAGTATCCCAACACCCGTAAAAATCTTTACTTGGATTTTAATTTGTGCGGGTTGTTTTTTCTTTTATGTTTATACGTTTAACCCAACGTTGAGTTTTCCTAACGCAAATTTAGACACCTATTCCGCCAAAATGGGCTTTGCAAGTACGGGCGTTCGTATTTTGGGAAGCGTATTGGCCTTGCTCATTTCTGTAATTGCCAACAATCCAAGGTGGCTCTTTATAACCCTAATTTCGAGAATTTTTATTGAACTAGGAGATGTTGTTGTAGGGCTTGTTTTAGACGGAGCAACGGCCAACACATTTGCATTAATAGTTTTGGCATTGCTAGAAATTTGGGCAGTATCACAGCTTTGGAAAGTAATAAAAACAAATCCATAAATAGCTTAACTCTATCATTTGGAGGCGAAAACATCAACCCAAAAAAGCTAGAAACAGTACAAATTTATGTGCCGTTTTTAGCTTTTTTTATTGTTTCTGGTTTAAGCCCATCTAAAAAATTCAACCATGTAATTTAGTATGCTTGCATAATAGTTAGAAAAAAGCGGTAATTTTGTTTTTTGGATTAATCCAAAAATATTAGATTTAAGATTTAGCCGCCCAAAAATTAATCAAGCAAACGATAATGAAAGCAGACAAAACCGTTGATTATCATATCAAAAGCAATTGGCATTCTATCTCCAGAATGTACAATGCCTTTGCCACCCAATATGATATGAGCATGGCCATTGGTTATGTATTGTTGAATATTGACAAAAACGGTACGCCAGCCACCAAAATAGCACCTGCCTTGGGTTTGGAAGCAAGAAGTTTGACCAGAATGCTAAAATCATTGGAAGAAAAAAAGTGGATTATTCGTGAAACAGACGAAATAGATAAGCGGGTTGTGAATGTTTATTTGACCGATGAGGGCAAAAAAAAGCGAGAATTGGCTCGTTTAGGAGTTATCGAATTTAATACCCAAGTAAGAAATACGGTTTCGGACGATAAACTACAAGTATTTTTTGATGTAATGAAAAGCATAAGCAAAATTGTAGAAACCGCCACCGAAGGCTACAAACTAGATTCTGAAACTGAATTGTAGTTATTTTGAACAAAATCTAGTATTTTGTATTTGTATAAAGAACAGAACTCTACAAACAAATTCTGTTTTTCTGAATGAAACGCCGAGAACCCCTTCAGTTTATGTTATGGCTGGCCGTTGGTGCCAGTGGCCTAATCTTCTTGTTTTTAATGTCCACTTATGTTGTTCGCCGTAACAACGTAAACGGCTGGAACGCCCAACCTTTGCCTAGCCTTTTTTGGTTTAGCACACTCGCCATTTTATTGAGCAGTATTACCTTGTCTAGGGCCAATAAAGCCTTCAAAACAGAGCATTTCCTAGTTTTTCGTGCTATGATGGGTTCAACCCTCGGCCTTGGTATTGCTTTTATTCTACTACAAATACTAGGCTGGAATCAGTTGTTTTCTGGCGGAATTACCCTGTCAAAAAGCGTATCGGGGGCTTTTGTTTTCATAATTTCGGGCGTGCATCTCTTGCATATTTTAGGAGGGTTGGTGTTCTTAGTTATCGTTTTTGTAGAGGCCCTCAAAAACATAAAATATGTCGATTCTTTTGTATATTCTGTAAATCCGCCCAACCAACTAAAGCTAAATTTAGTAAGTATTTACTGGCACTTCGTAGATGTTCTTTGGTTGATTCTCTTTGGTTTTATGCTGATGTATTAAGCCAATCAAGGAGCTATCTACCTGAAATACAACAGATTGCGTGTCTTTTCCGTGGTAAACGCCGATAAAAGTATCGTATAAATGTTACAAGTTGTTATTGTCCCATTCCTTAATCATATTGATTGATAACAAACTGAAATGCTCCCAAAATACTAGGTAAATCGTTCAAATAAAACATTGAATCATAAATAGTTACCGAATTTCCTGTCAGTTTGATAAACTGCCAGTTATCGCCATTGGTAACACAACCATAGATAGAATCATAGTTCCTTTTGTGATTGTGATTATAAACCCTAGCACCAACCATTTGTGCAATACACTGTCCCCAACTTTTGGGTATCACGCCATCTTTGGCTTCGGTCATGCAAAAAATGGGGGCATTAATTTCAACACTTTGGACAGATTTTGATAACACAAAGTCGCATTCGCCATTTAATCTTAATTTTTTGTCAGCATCTAAATTTGCCCCAGAATAAATAGCAAACGAATTGTTATTGCTATTTTGAAGTTCTAACAAAATAGGCATAATAATAGCCTCTGAGCGAGATTTTTCACTCACATAGGCTACTTTCAAAGAGTAGTCTAGTGTTTGAAGAAGCCAAGCACTAGGTTGATATTTTTTAATCTCACTGATATTTTTTTCGTGGATTTCTGTTAAATCGAAGGTTTCTAAAACATCTCGTAACGAAAATTTGCTGTATGCCATTTGGGTATCATTTTAAGTAAAATTAGTGATTTCTATTAAACAAAATGGGTAAGTTCATAAAAGAACGAACAATTTCATATCACGTAGCACAAAACCCAACAATTTGTTTTAGAACATTAGTTTCGCAAATACATTTGCAAGGTAATTATCCACCGAAAAGATTAGAATATTGAAGAAATATTTTTTGAACCCTGCAATTTTGCAAATGAATTGCAAAATTGCAGGGTAACGGTAGAAGTTGTTTAAATTTTTTAGTTTTAGGTCAAAATGAGGCTTCTTCTTGCCAAGTACTTCTATCAATAATTGGTGAAGCATTCCATGGCTGTAAAGGTTTAAACCCAAGCCCGATTGCTAGATTTAACAGTTTGGTAACATCAACCAAGAAGCAAAGGCGTATATTTGAACAAATTATTACGCTCTATATGCAAGCTACACCATTCAAGGTACTACTGGTTGATGACGACCCCGATATTATAGAACTCTTACAGTATAATTTTGAAAAAGAAGGCTATGAAGTGGCCACCGCCCCTGACGGTAAAATTGCCCTAGAAAAAGCCAAGACCTTCTTGCCAGACTTGGTTTTGTTAGATATTATGATGCCTTTCATTGATGGTATCGAAACGGGAAGACTCCTACGCCTCATGCCCGAACTTAGCGAAACGGTTATCCTATTCCTAACAGCCCGTACTGAAGAATATTCAGAAATCGCAGCGTTTGATATTGGTGCCGATGACTACATAACCAAGCCCATCAAACCTCGTGCCTTAATGAGCCGAGTGCAGGCTTTATTAAGAAGAAAAAGCCCTAGCACCGAAACCCTCAAAGACTATATCGAAATTGGCGATTTGATTATCAACCGCCAAAATCATAATGTTACCCTTCAAGGCAATCCATTAACACTGCCCCGAAAAGAATTTGAACTCTTGGCGTTTTTGGCCGAACACCCCGATAAAGTTTTTGGCCGAGAGGAACTCCTGCAAAAAATATGGGGAACAGACGTTTATGTGCTAGAACGCACCGTGGACGTACATATCAGAAAACTTCGTGAAAAAATTGGCGATGGTTTTATCAAAACTCTCAAAGGTGTGGGCTATATGTTTTCGGTCTAAGAATTTCAGCCCCTTCATAAAACCGAAACGCTAGGCAATTTGCCCAGCGTTTCGGTTTTTGACTATCTTTGTGTTGAGTAATAGCAAAAAATGGGTAGCATTTTAAACATAACATCTTGTATTACAAGTCAATAGCTAGTTATTGCTACTTTTTTACATCGCCCTTAAAGGTATCATACACTACCGAGTTTATCCAGTAGGCATCTCTTGAAAAATAATACGTTTTGCGTTCGGGGTTACCAATTTCTTTTAATAGCCCCATTATCAACGAAATACCCGCCAAACAAGCCTCACGGTTATACACCTTTTTGGTTGCTTTTTCATGGTCTTTCATAATTAATGTCTTCAATGAGGCATCGGTTATGTAGTCAAACTTGCGTTCTTCAAAAGCCGCCCAACCTGTTGTGGTTTGTAGCATATAATAAAAATTATTGATGTCTTCGTAGTTAAACTCAACGATTTCGTCTTGAACTTTTTCTGGGGCCAGCCAAGTAATAAACTGATAGGCCGAGCCACCCGTAAGATAAATGATATTTCGGTTGGCGGCTCTTATGCCAGGATTATCCCCAAACGACGACCGCACCAATATAGCGATGGTATCTTCAACGGTTTTTTTAAGGTCTATCAAATAATCATCTGGTTTTGGGCTACGTTTCATTACTCTTTCCGACAACCTCCTTGCTCCAAACTCAATATTAAACGACTTAAAAGTATAACGCTCACGGTTATCGGCCCCAACGTATTTTTGCAAAAAACCACCCTTAGAACTTCCTCCGCCTACATCTATAAGCATTCCAGTATCAAAATCGTCTCTGTCCAAACTCGCCCTCGCTCCAAAAGTTGCCTCTTGTTTTGGCGTAACGGTAATGGCACTCATGTTCAAAATCTTACGGGTTTGGGCATCAATATCAGCCACATTGGCCGCCACACTTACTCCCGACGATACGTAAACGATAAAATCTTTATCGTTTAATTTAAAAGTCGTTTTGGCGTCTTCAAGCATTTCTTGGATATAAGCCACGGCATCTTGAATGTCATTCGACCTTAACTTGCCATTATTGGTTTCCATACCTTTTACAAGCCCCACAGACTCTTGGCGGTCATAAACCAGTTTTTGTTTGAGCTTATTGTTCTTGAAATAAAAACCAATAATTGATAATTTAATACCTTGGGCACCAATATCAAAACCACCTTTGTAGGCAGCATATTTTATAGGGTCGGCTAGTTTTGGAGCTTCCTGTGCTTGGGCGGTCAGGGTCAAAAACACAGCACAATACACCATTACTTTGGCCGATAATTGTAATAATTTTTTCATTGATAGGGTTAGTTTATGAGTAAATTTTTATGTTTCAAACCAATAAAATCAGTTATCTACCTCTACGTCTTCGTCGTTTTTGATTTTTTTCTTGTTTTTAGGCTTGGCTTCTTCAACTACTTTGCCTTTTTTGCCTTTGGGGTCTGCAACCACTTTTACCTCTTTGCTTACGGTTGGGGCAACTACCACTGGGCCAGGCGGTGGGGGTGGCACAGGCAATGCGGTAGGTTCAACGGCTTTGGGTTCTGGGTTTGCTTCTTTAGCCTCTTCTGCTACTTTGGTGGCTTGCTTTTTGGTTATTTTGGGAGCAACTGGCTCGGCTACTTTTTCGGTAATATCTGGCGTAGGCTCGGCCAAAGGTTCGACCATTTTTTGGGTGGTATCTATCAGGCTTGTATCACCAAGTGTAAGCGAATCAGTGGGGCTACTACTATCAGACGTACTCTCTGTTTTGGTTTGGCTATCACAAGCAAAAGCCAAAAACATGAAGCCAATAACGCCCAGTTTGCCAATGTAAACACAGAGCGATTGAAGGAAGTGGTTATTAATTTTCATTTATTGTTTTATAATAATGTGGAAAGGGGTGGAAAAATACCTAAAGTTACTCAATATAAGGTTAGATTTTGTATGCAAAATACCAAATTTATTTAGAGTTAGTCAAATCAGAGCCAAAGATAATTTGCATTTTATCCCAAATACATTGATAAACTCCCCCCAAAGTGCTATTTCTCCCATTTTAGGGCTGATTAGCCCAAGTATTTTTTTATACTCATTCACTCATTTACATTTGTTTCAAACAAAACCAGACCGTTAAATAAATATCTCTTGAATTATACTTTTTTTCGATTCAATTTTAGATTAAGGAACGGTAAGGCTTAGTATTCTGAAAGATGAGA
>JAYWHL010000547.1:0-2324 GCA_043777715.1 Cytophagaceae bacterium
TCGCCCCAAATACTGATGTTGTCGGGCATTGGCGATGCCGAGGAGTTAAAAAGCAAAGGCATTCCGCTCAAAAAGCATTTGCCAGGCGTAGGTAAAAACCTTCAAGACCATGTGTTTTCGGGGGTGAGCCACGTAAGCCAAGAATTGTTGGGCTGCAACCATGAGTTAAAGCCGCTCAACCAGTTAAAGGGATTGATAAATTATGCAATTTTCAAAAAAGGCCCCCTGACTATCAGTCCATTAGAGGCTGGGGCGTTCTTGAAAGTTACCGATAATCGCCACCCGATAGATATGCAGTTTCATTTTGCCCCAATCCATATTGGCGAGCCTTATCAAAACGATATGTACGACGTAAGTACTTATCCCACTAAAGAAGACGGTTATACCCTGCTGCCCACGTTGCTAAAGCCCGAAAGCGTGGGTACGATAGCTTTGGCCAGTAACAATCCGCTCGATGCCCCCGTGATAGACCCCAACTATTTGAGTGCCGAAGCCGATGTTATGACACTGTTAAAAGGAACTCGAAAAGCCTTGGAAGTGATGAATTCTGATGCCTTTGCCCCGTATCTCAAACATAAAGTATTGCCCCCAGATGTGAGTTCGGACGAGGCCATTATGGCTCATAACCGCAAGCAAATAGAAACCGTATATCACCCCGTGGGGACTTGCAAAATGGGCAACGACAACATGGCCGTTGTGAACAGCCAGCTACAAGTACACGGCATTGCAGGTTTGCGGGTAATAGATGCCTCGATAATGCCAAACATTGTATCGGGCAATACCAATGCCCCCACCATAGCCATTGCCGAAAAAGGAGCAGATTTGATTTTGGGATAAGATTTGGGCTTTGATTGACCCAAAGCCCAAACCCTGCCCACACAAAAATTGTCCGATTCTGAACAGTCCCTGTACGGTTGCGAACACTCTTAGCCCTTGGTTTATATTATATTAAAAATCATTATTTGGTAAGTTAATTAATTGATTATCAGATGAATAACTTCACAAAATCGTTATATTATTGTTCGTATTTAAGGGTGTTTTTGGATTATTTTTTTGTTTGGCACAACTTTGGCAATCAACTAATCAAACAAAAAGTATTTTGCCAACGAACCAATAAATCACCCAAAAGATATTACAACTATGCTTATTACCAAAAACCTCCAAAAAGTATATCAGACCGATGAAATAGAAACCACGGCACTCAACAACGCCAACATCGAAATACGTGATGGCGAATTTGTGGCCATTATGGGGCCTTCGGGCTGTGGCAAATCCACATTGCTGAATGTAATCGGAATGTTAGACAACCCCTCAAGCGGCGAATACCACTTTTGGGGCGAAGAAATCTCTAAATATTCAGAACGCCAACGGGCAGGTCTCCGCAAAGGCTCTATTGGTTTTGTGTTCCAAAGTTTTAACCTCATCGACGAACTCACGGTTTATGAAAACGTGGAATTGCCTTTGTTGTATTTGGGCAAAAGCAACACCGAACGCAAAGAGATGGTAGAGGCCGTGTTGCAACGTATGAATATTATGCACCGTCGAGACCATTTCCCGCAACAATTATCAGGAGGCCAGCAACAGCGTGTGGCCATAGCCCGTGCGGTAGTGGCCAAACCAAAGTTGATTTTGGCCGATGAGCCTACTGGAAACTTGGACTCGACCAATGGCGAGGAGGTAATGAAATTATTGACCCAACTCAACGAAGAAGGCACAACGATTATCATGGTTACGCACTCGCCCCACGACTCCAACTATGCCCACAGGGTTATCCATTTGTTTGATGGCCATGTAGTTACAGAAAATATGAATGCAAAATTCGTTTTGTAGTACGTAGCTGTAAGCAATAAGCAGTAAGCTATATGCTTGATGAACAAATAATTACGACATTATAGATTTGCAAACTAATTTTGTTCAAGTACTTACAAAAGAAGAAAGACATTTTTCCGACCTAGAGCCAATCCTAAAATCGAATCGACTAAAAACAACTCAATTGAGAAGTTTTTAGTCGATTTTTTTTGGTCTGTGAGCCACAGACCTTGGGAATACGTCCATTTCGTCAGAGGGCGTATGCGATACGCCCCTACGTATCAGTTTACCACAAAAAATATCATAGAATCATATTTTCTTCTTCCAAAATATCAGAAATTATTCTTAAACCATTCATGGTTAATAGTTTATCTACTTCGTCGAACTGCCAACGCAGGGGCGTGAGAATAGACGATAAGCCCCCCGTGGCCAACACTTTATGCGGCGAGCCAATTTCTACTTTGATACGTTCGAGCATTTTTTCTACCAACCCCACATAACCCCACAAAACCCCC
>JAYWHL010000548.1:0-6419 GCA_043777715.1 Cytophagaceae bacterium
AAATATAGCGTAACACAGAAATTTGTCTATAAATATTGCTTTCGCAAAGGTGTTTGGTGAGCCACCAAACACGGAAAAGCAAAAAATATTGCTTTCGCAAAGGTGTTTGGTGAGCCACTAAACACGGAAAGGAGATTTGTCTATGAATATCGCTTTCGCAAAGGTGTTTGGTGAGCCACCAAACACGGAAAAAATACGCTAAAACTAAGCCTCATAAACTACTTCGTCTTGGTGGTCAAACCAGTTTTCCATTTTGGGTTTATAGGTGTTTTCTACCACGTTACGTTTTATTTTCATGGTGGGTGTTAGCATATCATTGTCAATCGTCCAAGGGTCTTTTACAATCACCACTTTTTTGAGGTGTTCGTGGCTCTGAAACTTCGGATTGGTACTAGCCACATCGTTTCTTAGGCTATTGATTACCTCCTGTTTGTCGGCATTTTTCCCAACTTCCGACAATACCACCAAGGCTATTGGTTGCGGCAAGATAGAACCCGTTACGCAAATCTGTTCGATAAAACTATTCCTAGCAAAGCCAAATTCAATAGGCCCAGGCACTACGTATTCGCCCTTGGTGGTTTTGAACATATCCTTTACTCGGCCTGTTATTTTCAAATATCCGTCGGGTGTTAGCTCGCCCATGTCGCCCGTTTTTAGCCAACCGTCTTCGGTGTATAACGCCTTGGTTTGTTCGGGTTCTTTAAAATAACCGATGGTATTCCATGAAGATTTTACTTGGATTTCGCCAGTATCAGGGGCAATCCGAGTAAAAGCCCCAGGGTAGGGTTTGCCCACTGTGCCAGGTTTATGCCCGCCCACCAGCGAGTTGGTATGTCCGCCCATGTTTTCGCTCATGCCATAAGCCTGATTGATTTTAATCCCCAAACGCCTAAACCAAATGATGGTTTCTTCCGACATTGGGGCGGCCCCTGTCAAAATAATTGTGGCATCGTTTAGGCCAAGTCCTTTTCTGATTTTAGTTTTTACCACGCCCGACAAAAACGGAATGCTCAACATCATATTCATTTTTTTCTGTGGCATTTTGGCCAAAACACCCATCTGAAAGCGAGTCCAAATACGAGGAACGGCCAAAAAATGCGTTGGTCGAGCGGCTTGCATATTTTTGGCAAAGGTGTCTAACGATTCCGAAAAATAAATCGTGCCATTACCCGACAAACTCCCCGTTTCTACAAACGAGCGTTCGGCAATGTGGCAAAGGGGCAGATAGCTCATAAATCGTGCATCTTGGCCTGGGCCTACGCCAATAAACTTGAAGGCAACTTCGAGCGACTCGGCGTTGGCCAAATAATTTATCATTACGCCCTTGGGCATTCCTGTTGTGCCAGAGGTATAAATAATGGTCATTAGTTCGTCCATTTTAGGAATATGAACCTCATGCAATGGTTCGTGTTTGGCTATAATTTGCGACCACGTTTCGTATTGATTTACAGGACTGTTTTCATATTCGGCATCATAAGCTATGACTTTTACGTCGTCGGGAATACCTGCATAAAAATTGATCCCTTTGTCTAACTTGCCCACAAACAACACTTTACACTCTGAATGCACCAACACTTGATTGAGTTGTTCGGCAGTGAGGGTGGCATAAAACGGCACAGAAACGTGGCCAGCCATCATAATAGCCAAGTCGTTGATAATCCAGTGGGCACAGTTTTTGGAGGCAATACCCACATGAGATTTTGGCGGCAGGCTTTCTTTCAAATAGGCAGCCATGCGGCGGGCTTGATTACCCACTTCTTGCCAAGTAAAATCAGCAAAAGTATCGCCATAAGGTTGTTTTAGATATACTTTATCGGGCGTGGTTTTTTCCCAGTGATAAAAATGTTCGAGCGTGGTTTTGAGTGCCATAGATTGAGAATTAGCTATTTGATTTTTATGTATAAAATTAGTCGATGTGTCAAGCAATCAATTTCAGTACTTGCCACTAAACTAATATTAAAATTATAAATTTTAGTACAAATTAAAGAATAAACTGTCCTTTACCTATTTTTGTTGATTGATTTTTTAAAATTCTAATCCTATTCTAATCTTTGAACGATGAAAAAATTCCTTAAAATAGTAGCTTTCTCGGTAATAGCCCTACTCGTATTGGTATTGGGCTATGCCGCCCTAAACTATCATGCTGATATTGCAGTAGATGATTTGAAGGCAAAATATACAAATACCGAGTCCGAATTTATGGATTTGGACGGCATGAAAGTTCATTACCGAGACGAAGGCAATCCTAGCGATTCTATACCCTTGGTGTTGATACACGGAACGTCGTCGTCGTTGCACACTTGGGACGCTTGGGTACAAGACCTTTTGCCCAGCCATCGTATTATTCGCCTAGATATGCCCGCTTTTGGGCTAACGGGGCCAAATCCACAACAAGATTATTCGTTAGATTATTACGCCCATTTTTTGCATGAATTTTTGGGTAAATTATCAGTAAAACATATTTATTTGGCGGGCAATTCTTTGGGCGGAAGTATCGCTTGGCATTATGCTTTGGCCTATCCAAACGAAGTAAATAAATTGATTTTGATAGATGCGGGTGGTTATCGCTCAAAAGGCAAACTAAGCGGTGGGGCAGCAGGTTTTAAGATTGCCCAAAACCCAATTTTGAGTAAATTGATGAAGGTAATTACCCCAAAATCATTAGTAGAAAAAAGCCTTTTGGATACTTATGGCGACGATACGAAGGTAAACGATGCCTTGGTACAACGCTATTTTGATATGCTGTTACGCACAGGCAACCGAACCGCTTTGGTTAAAAGAATGACCTCTATGAATTTTGGGGAATCCACCCAAATCAAGAACATCAACACCCCTACGCTTATTATTTGGGGGGATTTGGACCAACTAATTCCCGTTGAACACGCCGAACTTTTTCATCAAGATTTGCCCAACGATACCCTCGTGATATTCAAAGGCGTTGGCCATGTGCCTATGGAAGAAGCCCCAGCAGCAACGGCCAAGGCAGTAAAGGATTTTTTGAAGACCAACTTAAAACCATGAAAGGATATGAAAACGAAAAAAATGCTACTGCTTTTTAGTCTAATTTTTGCCTTGATTTCTTGTAACGAAATAGAGCAAAAATCAAGGATTCAGACAGATAATGAAAATTTAGTGAAACAATATTTTGAGCATTTTAATAAACACAACTTTATTGAAATGGCAAATATGTATGCAGAAACAGCAGACTTTAAGGACCCGTCGTTGGGGCAAGGAATTGTAAAACAAACCAGACAACAAACCATCGAAAAATATACAGCACTCGTAAAGATTTTCCCTGATTTGCACGACCAAATTGTTCAGATATATCCATCAGGCAGTAATCACGTTGTTGTAGAATTTGTTTCGAGCGGAACGGGGCCAGATAAGGTAAAGTTTGAACTGGCAATCTGCACGATTTTGACAATAGAACAAGGACTCATCACAAAGGATTTTACCTATTTTGATAATTTTGAAGAAGAATAAAAACAATTAAACCCTTTTTAAGCAATGGAAACAAAAAAGAAATTTTACCAAACAGATACCTTCAAAACTGGCACTGGGATTTTGATTGGAATTTTATTGTATAAGATTATTACAGGGCTTTTCTTTTGAGCGAGAAACCACAACCAAAGGCGAGCAATCAATATTGGATTTAGGAAAAATCAAACTAGCGTTATTAAAATCCGTAGTGAAGCAACAATAAACACCAAACCAGCTATTTGATTAAGTCTCAATAAAAACTGTTCGGTAACAAATCGTTTGAGTTTTGGGGCAAAAACCGCAATTAATGTTTCGGCCAAAATTGCTCCTACTAAACTCATTCCCCAAAAAATAGCAACTTGATTTGTATCGTACAAAAGGCTATTTCTTAACGCAAGGGAGGTTGCCACCAAAAAAGCATAATTGGGCGGATTGAATAAATTAAGAAAAAAGCCTTTTGAGAAATAGAAAATCAGATTGCCGAAAGGTGTTTTTGGATAAATGAGTGGTTTACGTTTTTTTGTAAAACTGCCAATCCCTAACACTAGCAATACAATGGCCCCAGCAATACTCATAAAGTCTTTGAAATGAGGAATTTGAGGCAAAAAATTAATACCAAACACTACCATACTCATCATCAGGGCATCGGAAAGCACCACGCCGCAAGCTATCACAATGCCCGACCTGCTGCCATTGTCGATGCTGGTTTGTACCAAAGCAAAAAATGCTGGCCCAAACGTAAAGCAAAGGGCAAAACCTAAGCCAAAACCATACAAAACCGGGGATAGATACATAAATAATTACCTTAAAATCAGAGAATTAGACTATAAAAACAAAAACCAAATACATTATCAATAATGAATTTGGTTTTTGTGAGTATAAATTTTATCGGCTGTTAAATTCTGCTCAAAATCTGTTCGCCTATGGCTTCAGTTCCCAAAATCATATCTTTTGGCGTATCTTTTGTGGCAATATCTCCCGTGCGGAAACCTGCTTTCAAAACGGCATCAACGGCGGCGATAACGGCTTCGGCTTCGGCTTTCATGCCAAAGGAAATATCCAATAACAAGGCTGCTGATAATACTGATGCCATTGGATTTGCGATTCCTTTACCCGCAATATCATGTCCCGAACCGTGGATTGGTTCATAAACGCCCGTGCTATCGCCAATAGAAGCCGATGCCAACATTCCCATCGAACCCGCAATTTGAGAGGCTTCGTCGGTAAGAATATCTCCAAAAAGATTACCTGTTACGACCACATCAAACTGTTTTGGGTCTTTGATTAACATCATCGCACAAGAGTCCACGAACTGATGCGTAACCTGTACTTCGGGATAATCTTTGGCTACTTCCAATACAGTTTCACGCCATAAACGGCTCGATTCCAACACGTTAGCTTTATCAACGGACATTAATTTTTTACCACGAGTCATGGCAGCATCAAAGGCTTTGCGGGCAATACGTTCTACTTCATATTTGCTGTAAATCATGGTGTCGTAGGCGGTGTTGCCTTCGTCAATTCTTTCTCTTTTTCCGAAGTAAACGTCGCCCGTTAATTCACGAAAGAAAAGAATATCTGCACCTTTCAAAATTTCGGGTTTGATAGAAGATGCTTCTAACAATTCGTCAAATAATTTGATGGGACGAAGATTGGCGTATAGCCCCAACTCTTTACGCATTTTCAAGAGTCCTTGTTCTGGACGTACTTTGGCGTGTGGGTCGTTGTCGTATTTGATATGCCCAACTGCTCCAAAAAGGATGGCATCAGAAGCACGCATTTTTACGAGTGTTTCTTCTGGCAGGGGGTCGCCAGTGGCTTCGATGGCAACATGGCCGATGAGGGCTTCGTCATACGTAAAATCATGACCGAACTTTGCGGCGATTTTCTCTAAAACTTTTTTACCGACGGCAGTAACTTCTTGCCCAATTCCGTCTCCTGGGACTACGAGGATGTGTTTTTTCATTTTTTTTTATTTAGCCACCAAGGCACAGAGACTCTAAGTTTTTTGTTTTTTGTTTTAGTGCCTTTGAGTCTTGGAGGCAGAAATTATTTTTTTGGTGTCTTGGTGTCTTGGTGGCAAGGAAATTACATTACTATTCTTTTGATTCCTTCTTTGATTAAAGGAACATTGAAGTTTATCAAATAGCCTAATTTTCTATTCGTTAATTTCAAATGACTCATCACTTGTGCTTGCCAAACGGGATTGACTAAATCAACCGCTTTTAGTTCTACAATTACTAAATCTTCTACTAAAAGGTCTAATCTTAAACCTTCATCAAAGACTAAATCGTCATACATTATCGGAATATCCACTTGTCTTTGAACTTTGAAGCCTACTTTTTTAAGCTCATATTCCATGCAAACCTCATAAACTTTTTCAAGTAATCCTGGACCAAGTGCTTTATGAACTTTAAAGGCAGCATTTACAACAGCTTTACCAATAAAGTCTTCCTGTTCGCTTGTAGAGGTATATTCTTTCATATTTTTGGTTAATTTTTATATGAGCCACCAAGGCACAAAGCCTCTAAGTTTTTATTTATTGGTGTCTTCGAGTCGTGGTGGCAAAAATTGTTTTTTTATGAGCCACCAAGGCACGAAGTCTCTAAGTTTTTATTTCTTTGTGTCTTCGAGTCTTGGTGGCAAGAATTAAATCAAGTTAAGCATCTTCTGCGTAGCCTGAATCGCTGACACCGTTTGGTCAGAATCTAATCCTCTAGTTTTCAGGTCTTTATTGTTTATTTTCCACGAAATAATTGTTTCACAAAGAGCATCTGTTTTTCCGCCTGGTGGGATTCTTACGGTGTAGTCGGTCAGCTGGGGGAGTTCAACGCCTTTTTTGATGTAAATTTTTTTCAAGGCATTCATAAAAGCATCGTACTGACCGTCGCCTTGGGCAGATTCTTCAAAAACTTCTTCGCCAATTTGTACTTGGAGCG
>JAYWHL010000549.1:0-2321 GCA_043777715.1 Cytophagaceae bacterium
ACTTTTATTTTTCAGCCCATTGTCAATGTTTTTGAGGAGGCCATTAGCCATATTCCCTTGGTAAAGTTGATTTATTTTTCGGCCAAAGATTTGATAAATGCTTTTGTGGGCGACGATAAAAAATTTAATAAGCCAGTTCTCTTACAAATAAATTCCCCAAACGAAGTTTATAAAATGGGTTTTATTACACAAGAGGACTTGAATAATCTTGGTTTTGAAGGTTATGTTAGCGTTTATTGCCCTCATTCCTACGCCTTTTCGGGTGAAATGTTTGTGGTTAGTCGAGACAAAATTAAAATTTTGGATATCCCAACTTCAGATGCTATGAAATTTATTGTTTCGGGAGGCGTTTCTAAAGGACAAGAAGATTAAATCCCCCTCCAAAGCCTTTAAAAGATAAAATCCCATGAAATATTTATTTGTGCTTTTTTTATTATCCATCGCAAAACCTGTTCTTTTTGCTCAATCCGAACGGCCTATTGAAGAACGGCTTTTAATGAAAAATCCTGATGATATTTTAAAGAAAACACTTGGCAACCAAGGCAAAGCCATGTTGAACAAGACTAATTTTTTGGTAATGGATAACATCGTTTTTAACAAAAGATTCCGATGGTTTGTGGGAGATAAAATCAAATTAAAAGAGCGAAAAAGGAAGAATAAATTTGAAGGAGAAATCGCTTTTGTAACCGATAGTAGCCTGATATTCAGCACCTATAACGATATTATGCTACGCTATGATGTAGATACGATTCAAATCAAAAATATCCAAAAAATTTACATTAAACGAAGAATACCCTTCGTAAGCCCTTTGCTTAAATTATTACCTCCCTACTTGGCCATTGTTTTTGGAATAAAAACAATTACCGCTGCCTCTGCGGGTAATTTAGATACTTTTAAAGATGTATCAGGACTGGACAAAGGGCTTGCCATAAGCGGCGTTTTGGGGATAATTTTAACAAATCAAAATTTCAGAATCAATCGGAATAGGCCACTCAAAATTTTTAAGTCTATTTAGGATTTTGGAGTTTTTTATAACCTTTTTTCATTGGTCAGTTTGTTTAATTTTCTTCATAATCCCCCGATAGGCTGAACTACGTAAAGAGCAAAAAAATGAAGATAAGTAATTGACATATAGATAGTTTTAATTCGGTTATTATTTTCTTTTAGGTGCTTGATGGGGATACCAACCATGGAAGGGTTTTAACCAAAATTCAAAAACATGCAACACCCCCAAACCAACAAGTACCATTTTCTACTCGGCGGTTATGACCTCGAAATGCTAGAAATCAGCCAGTTGTTATTGGCTAATAAACAACAATTTTCAGACCTTCATTTATCTTGGGGAGCAACGCTCGATGCTTATACCCATGTTTTGTCTGCTGACCAAGACGTAGTTTTTGTGGGTATCGAACTAGGAATAGGCTCTCATACAACACTGCCCAAAAACTACATTGAAATAGACCATCACAACGAAAAATCGCATTTGCCCTCCTCGATAGAACAAGTGGCCGATTTATTAGGCATTTCATTGACACGACATCAACAACTTGTGGCTGCTAACGACAGTGGCTATATACCTGCCATGCGTGCCATGGGTGCAAGCAACGAAGAGATTCAACACATACGAAAATTGGATAGACAAGCCCAAGGTGTAACAGACACAATGGAGCAAATGGCTTTGCAATCGCTTAAAAATCTGAGGTTTGAACAAGGCGTTTGTGTTATTAAAACCCCATTAGAAAAGTTTTCGCCTATTGTAGATCGATTAAATGAAAAAAAACTGCTTATTTGCAATAACGAAACCCTCAATTATTATGGTGAGGGAGTTGGACTTCTTGCCGCCCAATTCCACAATTTTATTACCGCCCACAAAGCCTATCATGGTGGAGGCCAAAGTGGCTTTTTTGGAACAGCGACAGGAGCATTTTCTGAAACCGAACTCAACGCACTCATTCCCCAAATCATTGCCCATGTCGCAGGTACTTAGTCATCACATTTTCTTATTTCCGTTTAGTTTTAACAACAAAAAAGACATAACGCTTGACGGTTGGATAATGCAAGTATATGCTCCAACATCTGACCCTGTTAGCTACAATCAACACAGTTATTTTCATGATTTTGCAGAAAAAATCTTGTTTAATCACAAAGACAAGAGCATTGTAGAGCACTATTGTTTTGCGAAACTTACAGATCAGAGCCAATACGAAATCAAAATTTTGGATAAAGCCGCTTCGTATCTATTGACCATCAAGGATATCCAATTACGGCTTTTCGAGCAGTTTAAGATCGGAATTTTACAATTTACCCTTGAAAGCTTTGAA
>JAYWHL010000550.1:0-6411 GCA_043777715.1 Cytophagaceae bacterium
GATGATAATTGATTTTTAGTGTTGTCGAGGTTTCAAAACTTCTCCAACGTTAGGTACTACGCCCCAAAGTTGAAGTTTATGTACGTCATTCCCAAAGCCAAAAATGATAATTTACGGATAAATTTTTGGGTTATTTTCATGGTAGAAACAGTGAAGTTTTCGGGCTAGGCGTTTCCCTAGCGAAGAGTTCCTTTGGGCGTGGCGTGTAAAAATAGCCGTACCACGCTTTTGAAGCGTGGTACGGTTGTCATGTATTGGAATTTTACGAGAGTATCTTGAAAAGCGGAGTAACATTTTGTTTAATTAAAATTAAATGTGCCAATTAAAATTCATCAATTACCTTTGCATCATGGAACTTTACAATGACAACGAAAGGTTTATTTCTATACTTTCTGACTATGGATTTAAGGCTACCTTTGGGAATGAATCTGATACTACTTTTCTGAAAAAGCATTACAGGCTTTGATAAAATCTCCTGTACCTATTCGAAAAATTGAATTTATCAAAAATGAGATGACCGCCATAACACTAGATAGTCGGAGCGGTATTTATGACTTAGCTTGTACTGATGAAAATGACAATCATTTTATCGTTGAAATGCAATTAAGTGAATATCCTGAGTTTATTCAACGCATGAAATTTTATGCACTTTATCGTTTCAATACACTTGTTAAAAGGGGAAAATATACTTTTGAAGGCTTACCAAAAATTTACTGTATTGGTATTTTGGCAAATGATATTTTTTCACATATTGCTGATTATCATAATGTTGCAGTATTAAGAAATGAAAAAGGAGAACTTATTGATGACCAAATGACTTATGTTACCGTAGAATTAGCTAAATTCGATACGCCATTAACCGACATAAAAACAGACTTGGATAAACTCATTTTTACGATGAAAAACTTACATACAATTACTGAGCAAACGCAATTTCCAAAGTTTTGGAATGAAGAATGGTTGAATGTAGCAATTCAAGAATTAGATAAAAAAGCGATGACTCCCGAACAGCGATTGAACTATGAAATGATTATTTCAGCAAATGCTTTGGCAGTTAAAAATGAAAAGAAGAAAATTGAAGGAGTTAAGTTTAATATTATTAAAAAGATGCTTGAAAGTAAACAACTTTCAATTGAGGATATTGCAAATTTTAGTGAGACTTCTCTTGATTTTGTAAATGAAGTACAACAAAAGATTGCTTCCGATGAATAAAGGCAACCTTTATAAACCCCTCTGCAAGATATTCCCTTGAAAACCTTCTTGATTAAATGGTTTGTGGCTTCTGAGGGAATATGCTGGTTAGAATCTTGGCGGCAATATTTTTTGTTAAGAAAATTTCTCTCCCAAAATCATGAGACCATTAAATGCTGCGTGGCTCAGAACGCCCCACCAAAAACCATTTTTTAGCCTAATATAACCAAACAAACAACCGCCAATAAACTGACTACCTATCAAGATGGGGGCAAATAAAATCACGTAAAAATTTAGGTAATAATTGAAAAGATGCACCAACGCAAAAGCGGAAGATAATATCCAAAATAGGCGAGGGAAATGAGTAGTAAATAGGGCTTCTGAACGATTAGCGATTTTGTTTTTTGACAGATAGACAAGCAAAACGGGCAATAGCCAAAGCAATACCCAAAATAGTGTTTGAATGTACCAAGACTTTTGGGCAACAGAAACAAATAAAATCAGTAAAAGAAAAGAATAGGGGAATAAAAATCTCTTTTGAAACTTATCAGGAGCGTATTTTAAGGGCAACCGAAAAATATACTCTTCGACAAGAGGAGCAAGAATACATCCTGTAATAAAAATCACAGCGGTAGATTCGTTGGTATCTGGGTATCTCTCGATGAGATATTTATCCCAATCAAATACTGTTTCCATTGCTAACATTATCAAAATAAAAAAGAAACCAACTATGACATCAAGGCAAAAGACAAAGAAAAAAGTAAATAGTTTGCTTTTGGGCCTTTCTAAATCAGAAATTGGGTTTTTAAGAAAAACGATTAGTTGTGAAAACTCATCTTTTATGGCTTGAGTCATAATTTTAGGTAAATCGGGAAGCATTATCGCTTAATAATTTTGCGTTTTAAAGATAGGTATTTTTGCATCAAAAATAGCCGTGCCATGCTTCAAAAGTGTGGCACGGTTGTTATAATTTTCTCAAAACACCCCCCTTTCTTTGCTCCTTCAAAAACCATTTGCTTGTCTTAGGGGTTTATACACCACAAGCCTTACGCCCACAACCACTTGTACCAATTATATACTTGGCGGAGGCTTCTTGTCGTTTATTTGTTCAAAAACGTATTTCTTTAACTCAAATTCCAAAAACCGTATGAAAAAACTACAACAATTGCTATGTGCTGCCGCCCTGACGGTACTTAGTTTTTCTAGCTTTGCCCAAGACCTCAGCAAGCCCGTTCCCAACGACCCCGCCGTAAAAACGGGGACTTTCAAAAACGGAATGAAGTATTATATTCGTCGAAACGTAGAACCCAAAAACAGAATGGAACTACGCCTCTTGGTCAATGCGGGGTCTATTCTCGAAACCAGCGACCAACTGGGTTTGGCTCACTTTATGGAACACATGAATTTTAATGGAACGAAAAATTTTCCAAAAAACGAAATCGTGAGTTTCCTGCAACGTTCTGGCCTTAAATTTGGCGCCGACCTCAACGCCTCAACGGGCTATGACGAAACCATTTATCAGCTACAAGTACCCACCGACTCTGTGGTGTTGTTCAACAAAGCCTTTGAGGTATTAGAAGACTGGGCCCACAACGCCACCCTCGATACTGCCGAAATCAACAAAGAGCGGGGCGTGGTGCTAGAAGAACTACGTTTGCGGGGCAAAAATGCCCAACAGAGGGTTCAGCAACAACTTTTGCCTTTTTTGTTTAATGGCTCGCTGTATGCAAGTCGCTTGCCAATTGGCACAGAAGACAACCTCAAGAACTTTAAGCCCGAGTCTATTCAAAGGTTTTATAAAGACTGGTACAGGCCCGATTTGATGGCCGTGGTAGTGGTGGGAGATATTGACGTGGCACAGGTTGAGAAAATATTAACAGAGCGTTTTGCCAGTATTCCTGCCGTAAAAAACCCTAAAAAACGTACTTTAACCGAAATTCCGAGCCACGCAGGCACGAAGGCTTTGGTTATTACAGACAAAGAGTTTCCGCAAAATATTGGACAGATTTATACAAAAATGCCACAAAAACTAACCAAAACCCTTGGCGACTACCGTGGCGATATTATGACTAACCTGTTCAACGAAATGATGGGAAGCCGTTTGCAAGAATTAACCAAAAAAGCCGACCCTCCATTTTTGTTTGCCATTAGTCAGTACGGAGGTTTTTTGGCCAGACAAGATGTTTTTCAGAACATTGTAGTAGCCAAAAGTGCCGAAACCGTAGAAAAAGGAATGATTGCCGTGATTGAAGAAAACGAACGTGTACGCAAGTTTGGTTTTACGGCAGGCGAGTTAGACCGTGCCAAGAAAAACTATATCACAGGCATTGAAAAATCATTTAAAGAAAAAGACAAAACCAAGTCGGCTGCCTTGGTGGGCGGTTTGATTGGTAATTTTTATAACAATACAGCCTTTACGAGCATAGACTTTAGGTATGAATTTGCCATGAAAAACACAGAAGGCATTACCCTCCAAGAAATCAATGCTTTGGCTGGCAAATGGATGAAAGCCGACAACCGAGACGCCATTGTGGTAGGCCCCGAAAAAGACAAAGATAAACTACCAACCGTAGCTAAAATTTTGGAAATAATAAATACGGCAGGCAAAGACGTAACGGCATATATTGATAATGCCGCCACCAAGCCTTTGCTAGATAAATTGCCAACGGGTAGCAAAGTGAGTAGCGAAAAAACCATTCCAGAAGTAGGCATAACGGAGTGGACTTTAGGAAACGGTGTAAAGGTGGTTTTGAAGCCAACCGATTTTAAAAACGACCAGATTATTGTAACGGCCACAAGCCCAGGCGGTACGTCGTTATATGCCGATGCTGATTTTGACAATGCCGATATTTCTAATACCATCGTTTCGGAAAGTGGCGTAGGCGAGTTTAGTACTACACAATTAGAAAAAATGATGACGGGCAAAGTGGCCAATATCTCGCCTTATGTTGGCGAAATATCAGAAGGAATGAGTGGCAGTTGTAGCCCCAAAGATTTGGAAACCGAGTTACAATTGATTTATGCTTATTTTACAAAAGCCCGCAAAGACGAAGACGCCATTAAGGGCATGATGTCGTCGAATAGGTCGTTTTTGAAAAACATGGAAAATACCCTAACTCCAGATAAGGTTTTTGGCGATACGCTTTCTACGGTTTTGGGCAATTACAACCCTCGCCGTTTGCCTATGACGATTGACCGTTGGGATAAAATAAATCCAGACCGTGCTTTGGCCATTTACAAAGAGCGTTTTGCTGATGCCTCCGACTTTACGTTTTTGTTGGTGGGCAATTTTGAGCCAGCCAAAATCAAAGCCCTCGTTGAGCAATATTTGGGAGCTTTGCCCAACATTGGCCGCAAAGAAACCTTTAAGGATTTGGGTATTCGTGAGCCAAAAGGTAACATTAGCAAAACGGTTTATAAAGGACTAGAAGACAAATCGTCGGTGAGGTTGCACTTTAGCGGTGATGCAAGCGTAACACCCGCCGAAGAAAACGAGCTAGACGCTTTGGTGGAAATAGTAGAAATAAAACTAACCGAAAAACTACGAGAAGAAGAAAGCGGCGTGTATAGCCCAAGCACCAACGGAGGTATGGAAAAACTGCCCGCCCAGCGTTTTGGTATAGATATTGGCTTTGGTTGCGCTCCAAAAAATGTTGAAAAACTGATAGGCGTAACGCTTGCCGAAATAGAAAAAATCAAGCAGAATGGTGCCGACCCAAAAGACATTGAAAAATACAAAGCCGAAGCCAAACGCTCGCATGAGTTAGAGTTGAAAGAAAACGGCTTTTGGATTGGTTATTTGGCAGGCCAATACACCACCAACGCCGACCCAAAGGAAGTGCTAGGCACAATGGCCAGAATAGAGGCGGTGTCGGTGGCCAGTACCAAGGCCGCTGCCAATAAATACTTTACACAAAACTACGCCCGTTTTGTGTTATTACCCGAAAAGAAATAAAAACGATTGAAATTTCAAAAAATCCTCCTTTAGTTCTTGCTAGGGGAGGATTTTTTGTGCCGAGTGATTTTTCTCATTTCACAATTAATTTTTAGGTTGATAATCAAGATGTTATGTCCAAAAAATGCAGGATTGTTTCTTGAAAACTACTTATAATCGGGTAAAAATGCCTGTTGAATATCACTCATAAATGAAAAAATACGCTTGCTGTGATACTTTGAATCTGAAAATAGAGTAATTTTCGCACCTCATTCAAAATAGCTCGCTATTTGTAACCACTAATCTGAAAAATATTTATCCGAATTTTATGGAAGGTAAACACAACATTGACAAAGCAAGTGCAGCAGGGCTACTGGTGGCTATGGGTATTATTTATGGCGACATCGGCACGTCCCCGCTTTATGTAATGCAGTCTATTATCGGCAAAACCGCCCCCATCAATGCAGAAACCGTTTTGGGTGCATTGTCTTGTATATTTTGGACACTTACCCTCCAAACTACCTGTAAGTACGTAATCTTGATTTTGAGGGCTGATAACAGGGGCGAAGGCGGAATCTTCGCTCTTTTTGCGTTAGTACGTCGCCATGCCAAATGGTTGGCCGTTCCTGCCATTATTGGAGGCTCGGCACTCTTGGCCGACGGCATCATCACGCCCCCAATCTCTGTTTCGTCGGCGGTAGAAGGGCTTGAAATCCTTTATCCACACATTCAGACTATTCCCATCGTTTTGGCCATTATCACAGTCTTGTTTTTGATACAGTCGTTTGGTACTCGTATCGTTGGGGCGGCTTTTGGGCCCATTATGCTCGTGTGGTTTTCGATGTTGGCCATTTTGGGTGGAATGTATATCGTTCAAGATTTTGGCGTACTCAAGGCCGTTAATCCGTACTACGCCTATAAATTATTGTTCAATACGCCCGAAGGTTTTTGGTTATTAGGAGCAGTATTTTTGTGTACTACGGGCGCCGAAGCACTTTATTCTGACCTAGGCCATTGTGGCCGTGGCAATATCCGCATCAGTTGGATATTTGTAAAAGCGGCTTTGCTCATTCATTATTTTGGACAGGGCGTTTGGGCTATTAAACACCAAGGCGAAATCTTGGGAGAGCGTAAACCCATTTTTGAAATCATGCCCGAGTGGTTTCTGCTCCCAGGCATTGCCATTGCCACCATGGCGGCCATTATTGCCAGCCAAGCCTTGATTAGTGGCTCGTTTACGTTGGTGTCCGAGGCCATTCGGCTTAACTTTTGGCCAAAGGTAAGAT
>JAYWHL010000551.1:0-6410 GCA_043777715.1 Cytophagaceae bacterium
CGTTTTTATAGTAATCGGAGTATTTATTTTGAACTATTAGACTTGGACAGAAAGAAAAACCTTTCAGCCAAAATAGAAGTTTGCGAGCGTTTAGAAAAACTACTGGCCGAAGTACAAAATGTTACGATTTCGGGCGAGGTACTAGACCGTGCCAATGCCATGTTTGAAGAGTTTAGGGGCATTGGCCCAGCCACCAGAGAAACCCAAGAGGCTCTTTGGCAGCGTTTTAAGGAATCGCTAGATGTGATTTATGCCAAACGTCGCCAGCAATTGGAAGGCCAAAAAGCCGAAGCCGAAGAAAACTACAAGCTAAAAGCCGAAATTGCCGAATTGACCGTTCCGTTCGTAACTTTTAATTCTACCATGATAACCGACTGGAACGACCGCTCTAAGGCTATTATGGCATTGCAAGACCAATGGAATAACCAAAAAGGCTCGATGCCAAGAGAAAAAGGAAAGGTTTTGGCAGATACTTTTTGGGGAAATATCAAGGCTTTCTATAAAAATAAAACGGCTTTCTTTGACAACCTAGAAGCACAACGTGCAGCCAATTTGCAAATTAAGGTTAATCTTTGCGAAGAAGTAGAAAACCTCGTGGCAGCGGGCGACGACTCGGCCGCCAACACCAATCGAGTGATACAGTTACAAAAAGACTGGAAAACGGCAGGGTTTGTTCCCGAAAAACAAAGAGAAAGTATTTATGCCCGTTTCAAAAAAGCCTGTGATGAATTTTTTGATATGAAACGCCTAAAATCGGCAGACACAGAAAAGAGTTACGAGGATAATTTCTTGAAAAAAGTAGCCCTTTGCGAGCAAATCGAAGCAGAAACCAAGGCTGGTAATGCCGATTTAAGCAAATTGAATGCCTACAAAGCCGAGTTTAATGCCATTGGTTTTGTGCCTCGCAAAAATCTTCAAGATATTTTAAAGCGTTTTAATGCGGCTATCAACGGTTATATTGGTGGTATGGGCAAGGTGTCGTTGAGCGAAAAAGAGAAAATGCGACAAGAAAACAGCGAGGAAAGTGGTTCTTCGAGAAACACCAGAACACCAGTTGTGAAAGAAGGAGAGGCTCAACGTAAAATTCAGAACCTTGAAAACGAAATAGCTACGTGGAAAAACAACATTGAATTTTTTGCCAAAAGTAAAACTACCGAAAAGCTAAGGGCTGATTTTGAAAAGAAAATAGAACGTGCCGAAGCCGAGGTAAAAGGATTGAAAGAACAACTAAAATCGGCAAAGGCTTAATTTTTTTCTGAGTTTTGAATAAGAATAAATCGTTGATAATGAGTTTTTTATAAATCAGGTTGTTGCCAAAATGTTGAATAACAATGGCAAGAACCTGATTTTTTTTGGGATTAGCTTGACAAAGCCCTTAATAATTCCTACCTTTGCATCGCATTTAATCAGGAATGCACGTTGTAGAAGCCTTCATAGCTCAGCTGGTAGAGCAACTGACTTGTAATCAGTAGGTCGTTGGTTCGATCCCGACTGAGGGCTCTTCAAACAAAAAACCTTTCCACTTACGGAAAGGTTTTTTTTGTGGCTTTAAACGCTCACAATACCTAGAGGCTAATGAGGGGTTTTTTCATTGATTTTTAGATTGTTTTGATTTTCAGAAAATCAAAACTATTCAAACGGGTTTGCAATCTATTTTAATAACCACAGTACGGCTTTTGCTTATAGGTTTCGTATAGACATGATGTTAGTTGCGGTATATACTTTGCCAGTTTTGTCTGTTGTTTTGAAGGTAAATGTGTACTCGCCATTTTTTTTATAGACGTGATAAGGGTCTTCTTCGGTAGAGCTTTCTCCATCGCCAAAATCCCATTCATATTTTACACCATCGGTATGGGCATAAAAAAAAATAGCATTGGGAGCAAATTTATTGGCCTTACTGTAAGAATAAAAAGGAAAAGGAGTTGTTTCTTTTGAATACTTTGTTCCAGAAATTTCTGTACCCATAGAATAATCCTCCACTACTTTCAACTTATAAAGAATTTTTTTAAATCTAAAAGATACATAAGCATAATCACTAGAATCCTGTTTGTAGGCAGCACTCTGTCTGTAGGTTTTAGTTACATAAAAAGTATCTGGTATTACTGGATTCAAGTTATTGTCATAACCGCTTTCGTTGGTTACCAAGGTGTAAGCATCTATTGCCCTTACATTTTTATAGAATATTTTAACAGGAGCTAGTGGTGATATTACCCTTTGATTTCCATCACTAGATCTTCTTGGTTTTAGGATAAGGCTCATGGTTAGGTGAGTATCATCTACTCTTGTCAAAACAACTACGGTACTCAAAACAAGAAATATGCCGTTAAGTATTGGATAATAATCATACTCACTACCATATACGCTAAAAGGGGGTCTTGTCGAAATACCTCTACCCGAAGTATAAGTACCCACAAATTTACTAGCCCAATCGGCTTGTGGTTCTTCTACTTTGTTTTTGCAGGTAATCATCAAGCCACCTAAGCCAAGTACCAGCAATAAACATAGTCTTTTTGGTATTAATAGTTTTTTCATGATAGTGGGTGTTTAGTTGTTGATGATGATACGCTTATTGTGTACCTGCTGTACCAGGATGGACAATAAGCGTATCTGAGTTATTATAGATTTTTCCTGTTGCGTCTGTTGCTGTTACCTTGTGTATGTAAGTACCCGCCTTGGTATATTGATGATACACCACTTCGTTTTCCGTGCCGCTTAATCTTGTGCCATCTCCAAAATCCCAGTCAAGCCGATAAACTCCCTCTAAAATCATAGGAGCAAAATACTTCCAAGCAACGTAGAAACGGTTACTACTCACGATTCCATATTTTAACCAAGGCTCTTTGTTAAGGGCTTTTTGTTTGACTATTTGTATAGTATTCCCGTATTTCAATAGGGTATTTTTAATGTCGGGGTCTGTAACGTAATCTGCTCCAATACCACTCAACGATATGATTGTTCTTGTACTATCGTATTTTTCGTTGGTTAAAGTTGGCATAAAAGAAATAGAATCAAGCCTAGCAAAAACCTGACCTTTCGTATTTTTTAAAATCATTCCACTTTTTAAGCAAGTTGAACTGCTAACTGTTAATAGAATGTTTTTTTCGATAACACTAGCAAAAGGGAAGGTTATCTCACGGTGATTTCTATTGTTCTCAAAAAAGAATACAATCTTAATATTAAGACTTACCGTTTGGTTATCTATTTTTTGCATCGTGTAATTGCACCACCCACCCACAGTTGCTTGCACACCAATCATAAAAGTATTTGTGGTTGCATATCGACTTATTTCTGGATTCTTTATACCCTCTGAATTTACATAATAGCCTTCAAATGCTTTTGCCCAATCAAGATCAGGATCTAATTGTTTTTGTCTGCAAGTACACATTGTACCAATTACAAAAAGTGAAAATAGTAGCTTTTTCATGGAAGTAGAGTTTTTTATAAGAACTTATGTATATTAATTAGTTGAGTATTACACGAGTTCTCTCAGTTCTAGCTTTTTGTTTCGCTTCTTTATCAATTGCTAATATTGATTGAGGTGTTTCATAAATCATATGTAGATAGTAAACGCCTTTAGCTAACTTTTTTACGTCTAACTCTAGTGTATTACTATTCTTAAAACCTTTTTTATCAAAAAAATCTTTCGTTTTCCAACTACCCACTGCGTTTGTTTCTTTCTCATCATATAACTCAATACTCGTAGGAAGTCCATCTAAGTTACTGACTTCATCAAATTGAATATTCATTGTGCCAGACTCTACTGGATTTGAGGCAATTCGATAAGCTGACCCTACTACAAACACAAGATTACGAATATTAGTACTACAAGGATTTGTAGCAGTCATTCGTATTTGAAACCAGCCTGTCGCCCCATTTGTGTTGAACTGACAAGTAGTACCATAATTAGTTAATGTTACAGGAGAGTTGCTTGGAATGACAACAGCATAAGAAAATGTAGGATTATCTGTACCAGATTGAACAAGAATGTTATGAGTGCCTGGGCTAATAAATATTGGCGTTGATACATTGGTATTATTATCAACTGTAACAATATCAAGAGATGGTTTCATTGTTGCTCTACCTAAATAAACTTCGTTTCCACTAAGCGTAACAGTGCCTGACCAATAGCTTGACCCATTAGAATTTAATGGATATTTAATCTGAATGGTTGTTTGCGTATTAGCATTTACATATGGATATGTTGCTGCTACCAATATATCACAACCCTTAACAATGGCACGTACAAATGGCATTTTGTTGGTTTTTAGGATACTTGCGTTCGACTTATATGTTAAACCTCCAATTGCAGGATCAGAAGTCCATTTATTTAATAAAGTACTTGACAGAGTATTAGCTGGATTTATCACATTTGTTACTCTAAATTCTGTATTTTGATTTAGATATATTGAAGAACCTTCAAGCATATCTTTATGGTTTGAAAATATACGATATAAACCGTGCATATAATGTTCATAGCATTGGTACACTCGATTATTTAATACCTCTACATTAATATCATCCCAAAAAAACATCCCTGTTATACCTGTAAACCAAGGGAAAATACCAATAGCTTCGGCTACTTCATTTGGCACGGGCTTATGCGAATCCTTTTCTGTGTAGAGCCAGTAAACTGGCATTCTAGGTAAAGAAGATATCGGTATTACTATTTCTTGAGGCCCAAGAATAGTGGACATATAGTTTGGACTATTATCGTTGAACTGTGGAGTTGTTAATTCACTTAAATTCTGAAAATAAACGCTTGGAGTGACATAATCCATATACTCTCTCACGTACTTACCATTCAAGTTCGTTGGCATATTCTTTGCTAGAGCATCTGCATTAGCATTGGCTTGAATATTCCAAATACTATAATAACTTGGATTAGAATAATCTGATAGATAGGTAGGAGTACCGAGAGACGGACTACCCATATCAAACCCCCCTAACCAAGTGCCACTTCCAGCCTCTGATTTAGTTTGGCTAAAAAGGTAAGCATATCTATTGGCAGTAGCCTGTCGAAATCTATTAGGAATGTCCGTACCCGTTAGTCCAAGAGACCCCGAATAAAATATACTCGGTACAATTTCATTATCTAACTTCTGCCCAGTAATTTCAACATCATAACAGATGACATCAAAGCTACTTTTAAGACCTACGTTTCCAGTTGGAAAATTCCCAAAAGTAAGATTACCCCCAGGTAATTTATATCCAGGTATCGCACGAATTGCCCATTGAAAGTTGGGATTACTATTACTCTCATAAATATCTATAAAGGGATCTTCTTTTGTAGTTGATTGTACCCAGAAGTTCTGTGCTAAGGTAGCTGGGCCTGTCTCTATCCAAGTTTGACTAGGGTTTACGAATAAAGTCCTTCTATTTTTAGGAAATGATGTAAACCAGTTAGAGGGATTACCCTGTTCATACTGTACCATTTGATTGTAATTTACGTGCGTAAATCCTCTATTGAAAATATTCAAATTGGTAAACGAAGGAGTCAGATCTAAAAGATTACTCTTGACTCTACCAGCACCTGCAAAAATCACTTTTTTGCCATTTGGGGCTGTAAAATCTGGAAATTGACTCCAATTATAAGCCTGTCCCTGTGCCGTAGCAAAGGTAAGGTTGGTCAGTCGCCCTGTTGGCACTAGGCTTTGGGCAGAAGTTTTATGGCCTATTGCCATAAAAAACACAAATACAAGACTGGGGAAAAGATTAAAATTTTTCATAATGTTTGAATTTAGATTTTGCTTTATTCTATATACTTGTACACAAACCAATTCTACCAAATAAAGCGTTTAACTAATTTTGATTTACGCTGTTGCAACAACACAACAAAGTTGAGCATTAAATCAAGGCGTGTCAATACACCCTAGGGGGTATTTTGGGGGTAGAAAAGGGGTAGTTTTTACCGTAATTTACTCATTTTTGAGGTCATAGAACCACCGCAGTAGCTTTCGGATACTGAAATGGTCGCTGCTGATATTAAATTTCTTATAGGTGTTTTTGCGGTGGCGTTTTACGGTACTCTCGGCAATGCCTAATTGGTTGGCAATATCTTTGTTGCACAGTCCCTCAGAGGCAGTATTGAGTATCTGCAACTCTCGATTGGTAAGATTTTCTAAGTTTTCCTTAGCAAATTCTTCATTTTGGTTTGGGGTATTCATTGGCAGGATTTGAATAAATTTGGTGGCTATTGCTGAAAGGCGTAAACATAGTCAATTTTATTCAAACTTATTAGCGTAAAAACACCTCATTTTTAGTATCCTCAAAATTTATATTTTTAAGTAGCTTTGTATAATTGGCTTTTAGCTATCAAATTGGATATGAGGGCGTTATACAAAATGTCCAAACTAATTTTTCAAATGTGCTTGTGCTATTAATAGGTATAGATTTTTTGAAACAAAGGATAA
>JAYWHL010000552.1:0-2320 GCA_043777715.1 Cytophagaceae bacterium
CGCTGGTTGTATTCTTCTACGGAAATTCTCTTTCCAATATCGTCTTTGGTAATGCCTAATTCTTTTTCTACTTGTAGTTCTACGGGCAGGCCGTGGGTATCCCAACCACCTTTGCGGTTTACCTGCTTGCCTTTTAGAGTTTGGTATCTACAAAAAATATCTTTTATCGTGCGAGCCATTACGTGATGAATGCCTGGCGTGCCATTGGCCGAGGGTGGGCCTTCATAAAAAGTAAAGCTGGGCTGGCCCTCACGAATACTAATTGATTCTTCAAAAATGTCATTGTCCTTCCAAAACTGAAGGATTTCGTCTGCCACTTGGCCGTAGTCTATGTGTTTGTATTCTGGAAAATTCATGCAGGTATTGTCTAAATAGAATCTCGCTTGATTTTAAGGAAATTTTTCGCAAATTACAAAAATCAAGGCAGAATCCCTTGTGAACCATAAACCTTGTGTCAAAATATAAGTATCATCACTGCCAAAATCGTAGGTCTCGAACAAAACTTAGGCTTTATTGCTTAAATTTGCCATGATTTCACAGAGGGAAGATGTAAACCTATGTTAGGACATTACCTTACACATTCCTTAATCGTAATTCTTAAATCGAATAAATCGTAAATTCTACTTAATTATGCTTTCTGAACAAGAACAACTCCGCCGCCAAAAACGTGAACAATTAATGGCAATGGGCATAAACCCCTATCCGCCCGAACTTTTCGAGGTTAATGTTACCGCACAAGACATTGCCCAAAACTATGAAAACAATAAGATAGATTATAAAAGTGTGTCTATTGCTGGCCGATTGATGGGCTTTAGGATAATGGGAAGTGCCTCTTTTGCCGAATTGCAAGATGCCACGGGGCGTATTCAGCTTTATTTTCGTAGAGACGACCTTTGCCCCACCGAAGACAAAACGCTGTATAATACCGTTTTTAAGAAACTCCTAGACATTGGCGACATCGTTGGTGTAAATGGCTATGTGTTTACTACCCAAACGGGCGAATTGTCTATCCATGTGGTTTCGTTTAAATTGCTGTCTAAGGCTTTAAAACCGTTGCCCATTGTAAAAGAAGTAGATGGAAAAACGTACGATGCCTTTACCGACCCCGAACTGCGGTATCGTCAGCGATATGTGGATTTGATTGTAAACCCCCAAGTAAAAGATATTTTTATAAAAAGGGCTAAGATTGTTTCTACGATGCGGAGGATTTTTGACGACAAAAATTGGCTCGAAGTAGAAACCCCAGTCCTGCAACCAATCCACGGTGGGGCATCGGCAAGGCCATTCAAAACGCACCACAACACGCTTGATATGCCTTTGTATATGCGTATTGCCAACGAGCTATACCTCAAACGGCTCATTGTGGGGGGGTTTGAGGGCGTGTACGAGTTTGGCAAGATGTTCCGCAACGAAGGCATGGACCGTACTCATAATCCAGAGTTTACCTCACTCGAATTTTATGTGGCCTACAAAGATTATTTTTGGATGATGGGCATTACCGAAGAAATTTTTGAGAAAGTAGCCCTAGCCACCAACGGCTCTACGACCGTGAAAGTTGGCGAAAACGAGATAGATTTTGCGGGGCCTTTTACGAGACTAAGCATTGCCGAGGCCATCGAAAAATATACAGGAATTAATGTGGAAGGAATGCCCGAAGTCGATCTCCGCAGCCAATGCAAGGCTTGGGGAATGGCCGTGGACGAGAGCATGGCCAGTGGCAAATTGATAGACGAGATTTTTGGAGAAAAAGTAGAAGCCAATCTTATTCAGCCAACGTTTATTATCGATTATCCCGTCGAGATGTCGCCCCTTACCAAAAAGCATCGTAGCAAAGACGGTTTGGTAGAACGTTTTGAATTGTTTGTAAATGGCAAAGAAATAGCCAATGCCTACACCGAACTAAACGACCCCATCGACCAACGAGAACGCTTTGAAGACCAACTTAGGCTGGCCGAACGTGGCGACGAAGAAGCGATGGTAATGGACGAAGATTTTATCCGTTCTCTCGAATACGGAATGCCTCCAACGTCGGGTATTGGCATCGGCATAGACCGCCTCACGATGTTGATGACCAACCAAACGTCTATTCAAGAGGTGCTTTTCTTCCCGCAAATGCGACCCGAAAAGAAAATCGAAACGTCGTCTGATGCTGATTTTGAGGCCATTGGCGTACCTACTGCATGGATTTCGGTTTTGAAACAAATGAATTTCAACACCGTGGAGGCACTCAAAACGGCTAATCCAAACAAGGTATTCAACGACCTTGGCGGAATGCGTAAAAAAATGAAACTAGACATCGCCATTCCAAGTAAAGATGACG
>JAYWHL010000553.1:0-18093 GCA_043777715.1 Cytophagaceae bacterium
TGGGACGCTAATTTTACGATTGGGTTTTTGTTGGGCTTGCCTTGATGTTGATATTATTTTGGTTGGGGAATTTAGTTTCCCCAACCAAAATATCAAAATCCTTCTTTTATTTCTTCTTTTTTCTTCTCTTTTTCCTTTTTGGGATCTTCTTTTTTGCTTACTGCTTTTTTCTCGACTTTAGGTTTTGGGCGATATAGGGTTTTGAATCTATCCACAAAAAGCATTTTTTCGTCTAAATCCACAGGCAAAAAGGTATAATCTTTGGTTTTATTTTTTGCCCCTTTTGCTCCAATAATGGCATTAAAGTCCGACTCTGATGAGTTGAGACCTAGTTCATTATTTTTGAAAGCAAAGTAATACCAAACCTCGGGCGATGCTTCAAGATAAACGCCAATTTCGTCGCCGTCCACAGTTTTTTGTATTTCTAAATATCCTTCCATTTGGGCATTTACATCAATGGGTCCAATACTGGCCACGCCCAATTTGCCAACGCTATAATAAGCCCCGTTTTCTTCTGACCATTTAAGGTTTAGGTTCGATAGTACCATCATGGCATTAAACTTGGTTGCGGCCAAATACATCGGTACTTTCTCGCCTCGGCCTGTGCGGTCTTTGTACATTTGGGTGGCTTTGTCGCCTACCAAACTTGCCATTTTGATTGATAGTTTTTCAAAATCCTCTTCGGCGGCACGGTCGTTGCGTTCGTCAATGTTTACTTTTATTATTTTTTCGCCCATGGTGGTCAAAGCCTGTGGTGGCAACGGAAAACTAAGAACCGACATCAGATTGAACTGGTATTTTGAGCTATCCAAGCTGATGCGTGCCGTGCCGCCCATCTGTACGTATTCTGAAGGTTGATAAAGGTCAAATTTGCCTTCTAAACTCACCACGCCCAGTTTGTCGTCGTGTATATATTTATGGCCATCTAGGCTTTTGCCAGCGGCTTTGTCGGGGGTGGTTACGGTAAATTGTCCTTTCTTGGGGTCGTCAATGAGCGGGCCATTTGCCAAAAAAACATTCTCGTCTCGGTCGTCTTCTTTGGCCGTCAAAAAAGTGGTATATAGCCCTCCTGTGCCTTTTCGGTAGTGCAAACCCACATAAACGGGTACATTATTGGCCTTCATGTTGGGTAATACGTCAATATTTACGGTTTGCGAACTAGAGCCTTTATAAGTAAGCCAGTTGGGCAGGTCTTTGCGTTTTTTGAGGTCTAGCTGCACTTCGCCATTAAGCCTCAGGCTTTGCTCGAATGCCACCATCGTAATATCGCCCTGATACCTCATTCTTGGCGAGATAAAAAACCTATCCATTTCGGTAATGGTGGCTTTGGCTTCGGTGTAATATTTAATAACGGGAAGGGGTTTTTTCTTGGGGTCGGCATTGGCCACAGGCGGGAGTTTTTGTTCCATCAATTCAAAAGTTCCCATTTTGATATTCGTAGTATCGCCCAAGAGATTTACATATCTATACGTACCATCGCCCTCAAAACGATTTTTAGATAAAATTTGGATATTGGCATTGGCCAGTCTATGATATTCGCTAAGGGTATCCAGCACTACTTTTGCTTTTAAGAACGGCGCCATTTCGGCATCTCTTCGTATCATCACAAGGCCCTTGTCTGGAATAATTTTGGCATCTGCCGATTTGATAAAAGGCACGCCTTTGATGTTTAGTACTTGTTTTTCTATTTCGTAAACGGCCTCCGAAGCATTAAAATTAAGCCCTTCTTGTTTTGGTTCGGTAGAGGTAAAGGTAGATGACAACACATTGCCTTTCATGCTGATAGATTTGGCGTTGATGTTCCATTCGGCACGATAAATATTGGTTTTGTAGCTGGTATAAGGAAAATACAAACTCGACGAATCAATACCTGAACGTTGGGGTTTTATGCCGCCAAACGGCATTTCGATAGCCACGATTCCTGTGGTTACGTTAAAATTTATATCAACGTCTTTGCCAAGTAGTGCTGGTTTATAGGCCACAAGGTTGCTACCAACCCGAATGTCGGCGGCTTCGGCCACAAACGAATCTTTATTAAACTTAAAGCGATTAGAGGTCGTTTCTGAATCGTTGCGTTTCATTTTTCCTCGTCCAAAAAGCCCCAAAGATTTCAATAGTAATTGGCCTTCGAGGCGGGTTGTTCCCATAAAAAAATCAAAAGCCCCGCCTTTGGTGGCAATCGTCATGGTATCGGCTTTGGGTTGCCATTTCATCGAATAATTTTTGATATTTACCTGCGGAAAATACGTTTTGCCACTGGCCAAGGCTTCTTTTATTTCGCCCGATACGCCCGTTGCCGTTACAGAATCGGGCATAAACAAAATATCTTTGGTGGGCAATGTGGCCGTTAGGTGCTGCAAATCTCCTTCTGAATGCAAGCCTAGTTTGTCCATTACTAACTCCGATGCAAACTTTAGGGTAGAGTTGCCATTATACAATTTATAAACTCCCGTTGGTACTTTGTGCCTAAAGCCAAGGGTGTTGTCGGGCATGGTTACGAGGCGGTCTTGAAACACAGGCACAATGCCGTTTGAATGAAACGTACCTACAAAATCAATGTCTTTTGAATTAAGGCTGTCGTGGTCGATGCTCGGAATTTTGAAATAAACATCTTTTGGATAAACATTATTACCCCGTTCTTTTTGGTCGAAAAAAACCGTTACCCCCGCAGGAATCACCAGCCGTGGGTATTCGCCAAGGGTTGCCCGCCCTGATTTATTATCGGGTCTGCTCAAATAAATTTTACCGCTCGTGTATCTAATATCTCCGCCAATTTCTTTAGGATTATTGGTTTTGAGTAATTTTTGGGGGATAAACGTTATCGAATCTATCTTGTTGAGGTCGATGGCAAAATCATCGTATCTAAAATAAAAACTTTTGCCCTTAAAGCGATAATTGCTCATGGTTAGCTCGCCATTTACAGCAAAATCACGATTTTTATTAATGCGTACTTCGCCATCTTTGGCCTTGACCACGGCTTGTAGCGAATCCGAAATCCTAAAATTCTTAACACCTCTGATGGTCAGGTATTTATCGCTAAAATCTATCGTTGCATTGCCTTTATTATCTTGAACCGAACTGCTATAAAACGATGGAATAATCAACACATCAAAGTCTTTGCGTTTGTTGTAGGCGTTGATATTATGAAGGCCCTTGCGGGTAAAACTCAGTACTTCGTCGTAGGTGTCGCAATAAACCATTCCTTGCTGCAACATGGTTTGCATGGCGTCTTTGATGGTGGCGATGGGTTTGTTCACGGCCACGGCTAGGTCGGCTAGGTAAGTATAACTTTTTTTGGAGCGTTGTAAATAATTATACAAAACCTGTAAAGGATGAAACCCAAATTGCCCACTTAGGGCGGTGTATCGTTCGGGGTCGAAATAATCAAAGGATTCAAAAACGGCAGGTACTACATTTTTGCCTGATAGAATATAAAAATCGGTTTTTCCTTTCTTAAAATCATGGTACATGGCATCGGAGGTAATATCGATATGATGAAAACCATCGGCATAAGCCGTTTCTCTAAAACCACCTTTGTCCATTTTGTTACACCTCAAAAAAGCCTCTTTTCTGTTGTAATTAAACTTAATGGCAGGGTGTGTGAGCGAATCTTTGTCTATATACAAACTGATTTCGGCCTGTGGCGACACCACCAGCGAATCCGTAAACTCAAACATTCTGCTTTTGGCACGCAAGGCAGGCAAGCCTTTATTTTTGATGATTAACACCCCCTGTCGGCCATCGGCGGCGGTAGTGTAGGTGCGTTTGCCCATTAACGAATACCCACCTTGATAGTCCAACTCGCTGCCAAGGTTTTTTACGATTACATCATTACTTTTCGAGAAAAACCGAGGATAGCTATTGGCTACTCCTTTAGGGCGTTTACCTCCTCTGTATTCAAAAACACCTTTTACGGGGTCTTTCAGTTTGGTATCATAATGCAACACGGCCTCTTGGCTGTTTATCATGGGTCTTTGCAGGTTGATGTTATAACTACCCAACATTACATAAGCATCGTTTATGCCTGCATATTCCCATGTAAAACGCCCGTTTTTGCCTGCAATAATTCCTTCTTTTACGGCCAAAATGCCGTCCGTAGCAAACAACACCACCGAGTCGCTGGCGGTTACCATTACGAGGTTGGCTTTTTCAAAACTTAACACTGCCCCTGCATTAACTATTTGTGGCGTGGTGGTATTGCTGTCCCAGTCGTCGGCGGGAGGATTTTTAGTTGGATTTTGGTTGTTGCCCCAGCCGTCGTCTTCCAAAAGTTCTTCGGCTTTGGTTTGTGTAGGGGCGGTTTCTAGGGTAGAGGTTTGGCTATTGTATTTAAAGTCGATTACCGAATCTTTGGCACGAATCAGATACAAACGATTGTAGGCGGTATTAAAAATCAGTCCAGTATCAAAATAATTTTGGGAGAGCTGTATAAACCTGATAGCCAGCTTACTATCGTTGCTTTCGATAACTTTTTGGGTGGTGTTCAAAAACGAATTGAGGTCGTATTTGGGCATACTTTGCACCGTTACGGCATCACAAAGGGCTTTTATCAGGCCCGTATAATGCGGAAAGGGCCTGTAAGCCCTGGCCATACTCCTACAAATACCAATAAACTGGGTTTGTTGGGCGGCGTTGAGTTGTGGCCAAACGTTCTCGAACGATGTAGCCACCAACACCGCTTGGGGATTATTACTACCAACAAGCATGGCTTTGGTATCTTTCAAGAAATCCTCTGGTTTTTCTGAAAGTTTAATGCTTTGGGCATTGGCTTCAATAAAACTCGTGATGATGATTAAAAAGGTTATTAGGCGAAACATTTTGGTAATCTCGTTTATGGTTGGGGTAATGGTATTGGTATTGGTATGGTGCAAGTTAGTCAATTTCTCGAAAACTTATCGCCCATTATATAACCCAAAAGCCCTCTGTATATTGCAGAAGGCTTTTGTTGGGGATTTATAAACGTGTTAAGGAAATACAAAATAAACCACAAAGGAACAAAGGGTTGTTACTAAAATATATTGACCATTTTTGGAAACATAATACGGTTCTTCTACAATTTACACGTCATTATGGACGGCTTCACTCAAAGCGAAGCCTTCCATGAACTTTCAAGACAAAAGCCGCCTATCGCTTCATTAACTTGGCGATATTGAGCGAAATATCCAAAAAAATGATTTTTGCCCTGCCGTTGCGTTCCAAATGATAATGGGCATCGTTCAACTCTTTTACGATAAGTTCTACTCTTTGGGGCAGGATTGCCTTGGCAAAATTTTGAACGAAGGTCATCTCATCGCCCTCTAGCCTTACCAACTGCCCCGCCCCGTTCTGAAACAAAAACAAATCTCTAAAAATGCTTAGGCCATATTCTAAAATATGTTTCTGAATTTCCTTTTTCATGCCATCAAACTGGTCGGCTCTAGGCACAAGGTCTTGCACGTTGGCTTTGTAGCAATTACGCATCCAGTCGGCAAACCAAGCGTGTTGGCTGCTTTCGGCTTGGGTGGCTAGGGCCAAGGCTTCGGTCATGTTGCCAGCCGATAAATATGCAATTTGCTTGGCTCTTGGCAGGCTAATATCTTGTTTATTAACTAGATAGCCTTCTATGTCTTTTTCGGAGAAAGCTGGAATATACAGCCGTTGGGTTCTTGAAATAATGGTACTAATCAGTTTGTTGGCGTCGTTACAAACCAACAAAAAAATGGTTTTGGCGGGAGGTTCTTCCAAAATTTTCAGAAGGGCATTGGCCGAATACGTATTGAGCATCTCGGGCAACCACAAGATTAGTATTTTATATTCGCCCTCAAAAGCCTTGAGGCTCACTTTCTTAATCACATTTCGGGCTTCCTCCGCCGAAATATTCCCCTGTTTATTGCCCTCTACGCCAATGTGTTCTAACCAATTGGCCAAGTTGCCAAAGGGTTGTTCGGCCATAAAACTACGCCACAGGGGCATAAAAGCGTCCGACTCGTTTTCTTTGATTTTCTTGGTACTGGCCACTGGAAAAACATAATGTACGTCGGGATGAGCCAATTTGTTCATTTTGGCACAAGAGGCACACCGCCCACAGGCATCTTGGGGCTGGCGGTCTTCGCAGTTTAGGTACGTGGCAAATGCCAAAGCCATGGCCAAATTGCCCGAACCACTCGGCCCATGAAACAACTGGGCATGGGCTACATGGTTTTGCAAAACGGCCGTTATCAAAGCCGATTTGGTGTTTTGTAGCCCTGGGATATTTTCAAAAAGCATGGATTTGTAAAAAGGGGTGTTAAGCTAAAATCATTATTGAGCAGGCTCAAACATGAGCGATAGTAGTTCGGCTACACAAACGGGCTTGTCGCTGCCTTCTATCTCGAACGTTGCCCCAATCGTAACCATTGCCCCGTTGTTTGGGTAATCCTTTACGTCGATAAGGTTTGCTTTCATACGCACACTGGCCCCCGACGGCACTGCTCCCGTAAAACGCACTTTATTAGTGCCATAATTTACGCCCATGGTTACGCTCTGCACGGCCACGAGTTCGGCCATAAACTTGGGGGCTAAGGATAGTGTTAAAAAACCGTGTGCAATGGGCCCGCCAAACGGAGAATATGCTTTGGCTTTTTCTACGTCTAGGTGTATCCACTGAAAATCTAAGGTAGCTTTTGCAAAATCATTAATCATTTCTTGGCTTACGGTTAGCCATTCGGACGTTCCAAGATTTTGGCCAATGGCGGTTTTGAGTTCGGTCAGGTTGGTAAAAGTCATTGGTTTGTGATTTTTTGAAAAATTAATAATTGTTGTTTGGTAATGATATAGGAAAGGATAGTGCAATTACCTGACTACTGGTTTGTTCAGTAGCGGAGGCTTGTTGTTTGGGTATGTTTGGCGTAATGCAGTTCTTAACCCAGGCAGGAAGTTCGTCTATTAATGTTATAATGACTCCCTCCTGTAAGACAGCACATTCTTTTGGTACAAAGCTACTATCCTTCAAAACCAATGTATTAGGTAAAGCCAAATAATGTTTGAGTAACGGCAAAGACTGTTCGTAGCGTTGTTTGATTATATCTTGCCTCACATCATGTCCGCCCTCCTTCACTCGATGTTGGACTCTTTGAATACAAATATTTACATCGTCTAAACCATAATAAATAATATGCACTTGATACCCAAAAATTTTGATTCTTTCGATAAACTTCCACGTATCAATATCCGCTAAATTTGATTCAAAGCCAAATGTTTTCTTTTCAGATAGGTAGATATTCATTTGGTGGATTGCTTCACGATTGGCTATTTCTTGAATATTCCTATCATTATTGGTAGATTCTTTCAGCTTTCTCGAAATTTCATCAGCATTGATAAAAGGACATTCTATCGGAAATAAATCATAGAAAGACGTTGTTTTTCCAACGCCATTCGCACCGCCAATGATATAAACCGTTGGGGTTTCAGTCTTCATAATGGCGATTTGTTATGGTACCGTCAATTACCAAAACTTTGTTTCCGTTGGCATACTCGGCAACAACCAAACCATTTTTCCCCCAAATAATGGGCAAGCCACGGCTAAATGCTTTTTCTTTTACCCGCTCCATCGTTCTTAAATTGGCTTGCTTTTTTTCTTCTTCATTTTGAAGTTGAAAGGGTACTTTTGCCCCACCATATAAAATGGGCATTTCGATAGTTTCAGTATCCATCATTCTATTTTTTCTTGTTAAGTTGTTCTTCCACCAAATTTTCAATATCAGTCGAAAGTCCTCTTTTTTCAGTAATAATGTCTTGGTTTTCAAAACATTAAGCGATTTTTGAGTAAACTCAAATTCATTTTTTATATGACCAACATTAGCTCTTTTAATTTTTTAAACGTTTTTTCAAATGAAGTTAAATGGGAACTAATTATTCCTTTCATTTTACCATTTTTGTTAAACAATATCAAACATGGTAAGGCATTTGTATGATATTTTTCGTTAAAATATTTGTACTCCGCATATACAAATGAATTTAAGTTTATGGGGTTTTCCAAATCTACTTCATAGAGAATTAGGTCGTTTTCAACTACGTCCATAAATTCTTTTCTTAAAAACACATTTTGTTTCATTTTTATACAGGGCTTGCACCATTCCGAGCCAGTCAAAACCACCAATAAGTCTTTTCCTTGTTTGTCTGCTTCAAACTTGGCAGTTTCAAAATCGGCATATTTTTTATTTTGTGCTTGTCCTAATTGGGCAAGAAACAAGAAAAAACAAATGAGGTATTTTTTATTGTTCACGATTTTTTGTTTTTGAATCCAATTAACCAACTGCAAAAGCATTGTGGAGTCTTTGCCGCCGCTAAACCCAATTATCCAAGGACGGGGATTGTCGTCGTAGAGGTATTGGTCAATGATTTCTTCTTCTACAAAAGGGATACGTAAAGACATGGCTTGGGAGTAATGGAGTATTCGATTTAGGAATGAACATAAAATAAGTAATTAAGCAAAATAAAGCAAGAACTAAAAAGCCATAAATTACATAGAAAACTGAATATCAACTCTTTGTACTCTTTGTTCCTTTGTGGTTTATTTTGTATTTGCACTCACTGATTTATAGAAACTTAATGGGTATTAAAATCTGAAAACCAATCAATTTAATGACAATATAATCATAAAACCGTAGGCTTTAGGTTTTGAAAAAATGTTGTAGGGCGGTTTCTACAAAGTGGCTGCGGGTGGACAGCCCCTTGCGGAGGAGGGTCATGTAGTCGGCCCGAGAAACCTCTACGGCCCCGTATCGCCGCACGTTGTCGTTGATAAACTGGGTATCTAGCATATAATACCCCTGATGTTTTAGTATTTCCATCAAATAATGAAAGGCCACTTTCGAGGCATTGGCTTCTCGATAAAACATAGATTCGCCAAAAAACACCGACCCAATCGATACGCCATAAAGCCCGCCCACGAGTTGGTCGTTTCTAAAAGCCTCTACACTAAAAGCCATGCCCAGTTGGTGGAGTTGGGTGTAGGCATTTACTATTTCTTCGGATATCCAGGTTTCGTCGTCGGTGCTTCGGGGTATGGCACAGGCCCGCATTACGTCCTCAAAACGGGTATTTATTCTTACCTCAAATAGTTTTTTATTAAGAATTGGCCGCAGCGATTTGGGCGGTTTGTAGCTACTGATGGGTATGATGGCACGGGGTTCGGGTGCGTACCAGTAAATTGTACCGTCGGCGTCGGCCATCGGAAAAATACCATTCCTATATCCATTTATCAAGTCGTCGGCTTGAAGGTCTCTCATACTGCTTTCAAGGGGGTTATTAACAAAGTTATAAAAAAAAAACGACCTTTGGCTACTATCCTGCGTATAGCCTTGGATATAATTTAAGTACGAAATTTAAGTACTTGAAAACCAAACATTTAATTTTTGAAAATAATACCAAAACTCCTTCAAAAACATTGATAAAAAGTCAAATTCATATTTTTATTTTAAAATATTTGCATACCTATTTTTTTTGTGATAAACTTTGTGAGATTTTTATGTTTCATACAACACCCCAATTGCCGTGTCAAACACTTTTTATACTGTTTTTCATACTACGCCAACCCGCAGGGCTGCTCGCCGCTTTAGGTCCGAAAGGACACGCTAATACCCGTTGCCTATTGGGCAATTTTTCTCAACATCATTTTCTTATTTATTCATTTTTCGAGGTTTTGTCTCGAACCTGCATAAGCCCCCCAAAGCATTGAGCGTTTTTCAGATTTTTTCTATCTTGGGTAATAATTCCCAACCAAAGCAAGCCAGCCCCACCATGACTGAGTATATTGTAAGAGTAGCCACCTCGGACGATGCCCACTATGCCGACCAAATTTGTAAACAAATGGAAGAAAGTGCCAAAGAACGAGGCACGGGCATTGCCAAGCGTTCGCCAGAATATCTTATCACAAAAATGCAAGAAGGAAAGGCCATTATTGCCTTTACCAACACCGACGAATGGATAGGTTTTTGTTATGTCGAAACCTGGGACCATGGCAAGTTTGTGGCCAATTCGGGCTTAATCGTTGTGCCTACTCACCGCAAAAGTGGCATTGCCAAGCGTATCAAAGAAACGGCCTTTGAGTTATCAAGAACCAAATATCCCGATGCCAAAATTATAGGCATTACCACGAGTTTGGCCGTTATGAAAATAAATTCTGACCTTGGCTATCGGCCCACAACCTTTAGCGAATTACCCGTTGGCGACGATTTTTGGAAAGGCTGTTCTTCGTGTGTAAATTACGATTTCTTGACTCGCAACAACCGCCGTCATTGTGCTTGTACGGGTATGATTTTTGACCCCCTTGAAGACAAAAAAGAAGAACCCAAAAAGCCTTGGGATTTTTTGAGGAATGCCAAAATTTATGAACGTTGGCAAAAATTAAAACAAAAAATGATGTTTGGCGAATGATGATGAATATTGAATACTGGACAATTGTTCAAAATATAACTTAACACAAAAATTTGTCTAAGAATATTGCTTTCGCAAAGGTGTTTGGTGAGCCACCAACCACGGAAAAAGGCAAAAATTAAAACAAAAAATGATGTTTGGCGAATGATGATGAATACCGAAAATTGAAGAAAATATTTTATGAACAAACAAAAAGTAGTATTAGCGTATTCGGGAGGTTTGGATACGTCTTATTGTGTGAAGTACCTGTCCGAAGACAAGGGTTTTGAAGTACATTCGGTGTTGGTGGATACAGGCGGGTTTTCGTTGCCAGAACTCCAAACCATCGAAAAAAATGCTTACGAACTAGGCGTGGCCTCGCACACAACCCTCAATGTACTAGACGATTATTACCAGCATTGTATCAAATATTTGGTGTTTGGTAATGTTCTCAAAAACAACACTTATCCGCTTTCGGTAAGTGCCGAGAGGGTGTTTCAGGCCCTAGCAGTGGCCGAATATACCAAGCAAATTGGGGCTACACACATTGCCCACGGAAGCACAGGGGCTGGCAACGACCAAGTGCGGTTTGACATGGTGTTTAGGATAATTATCCCCGAAGTGGAGATAATAACACCCATCAGAGATATGCAATTGAGCCGTGAAGTCGAAATAGAATACCTGATGGGCAAGGGGGTGGAACGAGAATGGAAAAAAGCCGCTTACAGCATCAATAAGGGCCTTTGGGGGACGTCGGTAGGAGGGCGAGAAACCCTGACCTCCGACGGTATGCTGCCCGAAGAGGCTTGGCCAACCCAACTCACCGCCACAGGTTCCGAGATTGTAAGCCTAGGTTTTGAAGAAGGCGAACTCAAGCGTGTGAACGACCAACATTTTGATAATCCCATCGCCGCCATCAGAAAACTAAGCGAAGTGGCCTCGCCGTATGCCGTGGGGAGGGATATTCACGTGGGCGACACCATCATTGGTATCAAAGGCAGAGTAGGCTTTGAAGCCGCCGCCCCCTTGATGATTATCAAAGCACATCATTTGCTAGAAAAACACGTTTTGACAGAGCAGCAACAGTATTTCAAAGAAAACCTGTCTAGCCAATACGGCACGATGTTGCACAAAGGCTTGTTCCTAGAACCCGCCATGCGAAACATAGAAATGTTTTTGACCGACACCCAACAACACGTAACGGGTACGGTAAAGGTACAATTATCTCCGTATCAGTTTCATGTGGTGGGTTGTGAGTCCAAATACGATTTGATGAGTAACGTTTTTGGGGCTTATGGCGAAATGAACAAGGCTTGGACAGGCCAAGACGTAAGGGGATTTACGAAGATATTATCTAACCAAACGATGATTCATCGTAAAATTTCTGAATTAAACGATTAGTCCCTCATTTTCCTTAGATTTTAGAATTTTTCGGACGTTGGCCTAAACATTATTAAAGTATGAAAATAGGAATTATTGGCGGTGCAGGCTACACGGGTGGCGAACTGTTGCGTATTTTAGTCAATCACCCATTGGCCGAAATTGTTTTTGTGCAAAGCAAAAGCCAAGCTGGCAAACCTCTGTATGCCACCCATACCGACCTGTTGGGCGAAACAGAATTGCGTTTTTGTGAAAGTATTGACCCCACGGCAGAGGTATTGTTTTTGTGTTCGGGGCATGGCGAATCGGCAAAATTTTTATCAGAAAACAATATTTCAATAAACACAAAAATCATTGACCTGAGTACTGATTTTAGAAACGAAAGCCAAGGTTTTGTGTATGGCCTGCCCGAACTCCAGCGAGAAGCCATCAAAACCGCCACTCGTATTGCCAATCCAGGCTGTTTTGCCACCAGTATCGAGCTTGCCCTTCTGCCCTTGGCTCATGCCCATTTATTGACCAACGATGTCCATATTTCGGCCATAACGGGCAGTACGGGGGCAGGGCAAAGTTTGAGTAATACGAGTCATTTTTCGTGGAGGAATAACAACGTAAGTGTTTACAAAACCTTTGAACATCAGCACCTTACCGAAATAGGCATGGGTATCAATAAACTACAAAGCGATTTTGGGCATAGCCTCAATTTCATACCTTATCGGGGCAATTTTAGTAGGGGCATTATGGCCAATGTTTATACCCAGTTTGCGGGTAATCTTACCGAAGCCAAGGCTCTTTATCAAAATTATTATGCCAGTCACCCTTTTGTGCATATTAGCGATACAAGTATCGACCTCAAACAAGTAGTAGGAAGCAATAAATGTATCCTGCATCTTGAAGTACATCAAGGCAAACTGCTCATAACCAGCATTATAGATAACCTCGTGAAGGGGGCATCAGGCCAAGCCGTTCAGAATATGAACCTGATGTTTGGCCTTCATGAACAAACAGGCTTGAAACTGCGAAGTATTGGTTTTTAAGGTTTTAAGGTGAGCTAGTGTGGTGATAAACCTTTTTGTGGTAGTTTTTCTGTAAATTGCAAGCCTTATAACCACAGCATGAACCTAGAGAGAATCAAGCAAATTTTACTGACAAATAGAGTATTAGCTAATAATTTTCTCTCGCTTACTGCCCTACAAGCCACAAATTTTGTGTTGCCGTGGTTGGTGTTTCCATATCTTGTTGGCCTTTTTGGGAGCGAAGTTTACGGTCAAGTTGTTTTTGCTCAAGCATTTATGTACTATTTTGTGGTTTTGGCCGATTATGGTTTTAATATCTCTGCCACCCGAGAAACCTCCCTACACAGGCACGACCCCACCAAACTTTCCGAAATTTTTAGTAAAGTTATCACCACCAAAATCTACCTTCTCATTGCTGCTTTGCTGGCCTTGACTATGGTGGTGTGCCTAGTTCCGACATTTAGAGCCGACTGGCAATTACATTTACTGAGTAGTCCATTAATTTTGGGGCAGGTATTTTTGAGTCAATGGTTTTTTCAGGGAATAGAACAAATGAAATTTATGACCATCTTGAATGTGGTTATCAAAACGATTTTTGTTGTAGCAACCTTTTGGTTAGTACAAGTACCCCAAGATTACATTTGGGTAAATTTTTGGCAAGGCATCGGCGGAATCTGTGGAACTGGGGTTAGTATCTATCTGATAATCAATCGATTTAAGATTAAATTTAGTTGGGCAAATACAGATAAAGTAAAACAACAACTTTATGAAGGCTGGCCTATTTTTGTATCTAATCTTAGTACAATCCTGTCTATCAACTCCAATGTTTTTATTTTAAACTTGGTTTCTTCCAAGACACAAGTAGGATATTTTGTGGTGGCTCAAAGTTTCTTTTTGATGATGAGGGCAATTGCCAATGTTTTTTATACAACACTTTTTCCGAGGGTTTGTAGCCTTGTTGGCCAATCGTACGAACAACTCGTTACTTTTTTGAAATCTATTGTCAAACTATCAATTGTATTTTTTTTACCAATCGGCATATTATGTTTTGTTTTTGCTGGCCAATTAACAAGCTATTTAGATGCTGAAAATGCAATTTATGAAACAATACTACTAAGAATAATCTGTTTCGCCCCACTGATTGCTGCCTTGGGTATTGGCCCAAGCCAAACCTTATTGGCTAATAATTTCCGTAAAATATTTAGTACGGTGTCGGTTATTGGTTTGTTTGTCAATCTGTTACTCAATTTTGTGTTGTCGTTTGCGTATGGTGCGTTGGGTACGGCTATTACAACACTCGTGGTTGAATTGTTTTTTACGGTAGCCCTTTTTGGTGCCTTGCATTATCAATATCCCAAGCATTCGGTATTATCAACTTTAGTTTTTTGGAAATGAGTTTAGTATCTGTCATTATTCCTGTTTATAAATTATTAGATTCTCAAAACATAACAAACTTTGAGGAATTGATTCTGTCCGTTCAAAAAGCAAAGGAAACAGCGAAACTAAGCCTCGAAATTGTTATCATTAACGACTACCCCGCAGAAGACATTAGCCAACTTATAGACGAAATAGGATTGAAATATACCTTAAAAAACGAGCTAAGGTTAATTCAAAATAGCGAAAATCTTAGTCAAGCACAAAGCCGTAACATTGGTGCAAAAATAGCCACAGGAACGTATCTACATTTTATAGACCAAGACGATTTTATTTCTGAAAATTTTTATTCAGAACTACTACGCAACCCCGTCGACTTGGCTATTGCCAACGTTTATTTATATCAACAATCATCGGGTAATTTGATAGAATATTTTAAGCAAAATACAGTTAAACGTTATGAAAATGCTTTGAAAATCAGTCAATTACAATATTTTTTAATGTCAGGAATTACTCCATCACCTGGGCAATATCTTATTAAAAAAAGTGTTTTTGATGCACAAAATGGCTTCCCTATTCTAAAAAATAAAGGAGCTGACGACTACGGTTTTTTGTTCAATCTATCCTCCCAAGTGGTTTCTGTTTCTTTTAGTAAACTAGCTACCTATACACATCGTTTGCACGCCACTCAAGGTAAAAAAACCTTGAATTTAGAGGATTCTTTACAGGAATTTTTTAAGTACAGTGTTATTGGTAAGCCTAATAAAACCTTGAAAGTCATCAAAATCATCAAACAGAATAGCCTGTTAAATTATGTTTTAACAAGAGCATTCCATGTATTCCATTATCGCAAAGGGGTATAAAAAGCCCTAAAAATTTAGAAGAATAGCTTATGAAAATCTGTTTTTTTGTAAAAACTAATGACCCAAGTATTTTTGAACGAGTAGGTTTTTATGCCCAAGATATTGAAATGCTGAAAGCCATGGGGCATGAAGTTGTAATTGCTACCAAATGGGCCGAATTACCTGCTGATATTGATTTGTTTTATGCTTGGTGGTGGACTTACGCCTTTTTGCCCATCATCAAGGGCAAGATATTAGCCAAATCCGTGATAACTACTGGTGTTTTCGACCATCATGACCTTAGTTATACCAACGACTACGCCCAACGGCCTTGGTATCAACGAATGTTACTGCGTTTTGCACTAAAGTTTAGTAACGAAAATATTTTTATTTCTTCGCATGAACATAAATCTGTTAGTCAAGAATTAGGCTGTAACAACCCACATTATATTCCTTTGATTTTGGACACAGACGAATACTGTATGCCCAAAGAAACATTACCCAAAGAGAATTTTATATTCACAGTTTCATGGATGGCCAAAGAGAATACCATCAGAAAATGCTCAAAGCAAATTATTGAAGCCTTTGCTGAAATTCTAAAACAAAAGCCTGATACTAAGTTGATTATGGCTGGCCAAAAACATACGGGCTATCCCGAACTCGAAACTTTGGCTAAAAAACTAGGCGTTTTCGAGCAAATAGAATTTCCTGGGATTATCTCCAAAGAACAAAAAATAGACTATATGCAGCGTTGCAGTGTATATTTGCAACCTACGCTCTACGAAGGCTTTGGACTGGCTATTTTAGAGGCCATGAGTTGCGGGGCGGCCGTAGTGAGTAGTCCTGTTGGGGCAGTACCCGAAGTGGTGGCCGATTGCGGGGTTTTGGTAGATGGACAACAGCCCAAAGCTATTGCAGAAGCCGTTTTAGGATTGCTAAACAACAAAAAACAGGCACAAACAATAGGACAAGAAGCTAGAAAAAGAGCCGTTCAGCTATTTTCATACCAGCGAAAATACAAAGACCTGAAAAAAATTATTGATAAATATGACCCTTTAGCAAGGGTATAATTTTTTAATCTTGAATGATTAATTTAGAAGTAATCAAATAATCATAATTGATTGGTTTTTAGATATTTAAGTTCATAAGTAATCATTCATAACTCATTATTTAATGTGTGGTATTGTAGGAATTATTGCAGAAAATTCGGCTGATTTGATAAACGAAGCCACCGAGAAAATCGCCCACCGTGGGCCAGATTCTTGGGGAACATACACCTTTAAGAATACCTCGTTTGGGCATAGGCGTTTGGCTATCGTAGATTTAAGCGAAAATGGCCAGCAACCCATGTTCTCGGCCGACGGCAGGTATGTGTTGATATTCAACGGAGAGATTTATAACCATACCGATTTTTTAGAGCCTCTAAAAGCAAAACATACTTTCAAATCTACTAGCGATACAGAAACCCTTTTGTATGCCCTGATTGAATATGGAACTGCCATTTTACCAAAACTCAACGGAATTTTTGCCTTTGCTTTCTTAGACACCCATACAGGAGATTTACTGTTGGTGCGAGACCATTTTGGTATAAAACCTCTTTATTATTTTCATCAAAACGATGTTTTATACTTTGCTTCCGAACTCAAAGCCATTGCCCACCTGCCCAAAGTTTCTGATAAGCTAAACCCCACATCACTAGTCAATTACCTGTATTATTTATATAGCCCAGGCCAAGATACACCCCTCCAAGATATTAAAAAATTACTGCCTGGCCACTACCTATCTACCAATATCAACCATGTTGCTAAGATAGAACTTTGTCAGTTTTATGAAATTCCCTTTAAAGGAGTTTATTCCCAAAAAACAGAAGCACAACTTTTAGACGAACTCGACCAAAGACTCTGTAAGGCCGTTGAACGACAATTATTGGCCGATACGCCCGTGGGATTTTTTCTGTCGGGTGGGTTAGACTCCAGTGCCGTTGTGGCCATGGCTAGAAAAATTACGGGTAAAAAATTAACCTGCTTTACGATAGATTCTGGCCAAGAAAAAAACCTAGATGGTTTTGCTGATGATTTACACTATGCCCGAAAAGTTGCCAAACACTTGGACGTTGATTTGATAGAAATAGATGGCAAAATGAATATCATTGACCAGCTAGATTTTATGGTTTATCACCTAGACGAACCCCAAGCCGACCTTGCCCCACTCCACATTTATAATATTTGTAAAGCTGCCAGGGCAAATGGCTTTAAGGTATTGCTAGGTGGCACGGCTGGCGACGATTTATTTTCGGGTTATCGCAAACATCAAGCCCTTACGTTAGAGCCTTTTTATGAATATCTGCCCAAGCCTATTGCCCAGATAATCAATCAGTTAGTAGGTGTTTTGCCTAGTAACCATGCCACGGTTCGGAGACTCAAAAAACTACTAGCCCAAGCCGATAAAGATTCCCTAAGTCGTATGGCGGGCTATTATGGCTGGATACAAATGCCCGAAATATTGGGACTCTTTACGGAAGTTTTAAGGCAAGAATTGGCTAATTATGACCCACAAGAAATACTAAAAAATGCCTTGAAGGCTATTCCCAACGAAAAAAATAATCTGAACCAAATGTTGTTTTGGGATATGAAATATTTTTTGACCGACCATAACCTTAATTATACTGACAAACTAAGTATGGCCGCTGGTGTAGAAACACGAGTCCCGTTTTTGGATATAGAACTGGTGGAATTTAGCACCACGATACCGACACATTTGAAAATGAAAGGTAAAACTACAAAGTACTTGCTCAAAAAAGTGATGGAGCGATATTTACCCAAAGACGTAATCTATCGCCCCAAAACGGGCTTTGGCTCGCCCGTAAGAACATGGTTGATTAATGATTGGGAGGCAATAAATGCCCGATTCCCGATGCAAAAAAACCTTGCCCAACAGCAAATATTCGACCCACAGGCCGTAGCAACACTTATTTCTCAAAATCAAAAAGGCCAAACCGATGCTTCCTATACCTTGCTTTCGTTGCTTATGATTGATAGCTGGATACGGCAGTTTAGGTAATAAACCTTAGCAAATCCAACAAAAATCCGCCCCTATGCAACCCTTTT
>JAYWHL010000554.1:0-6394 GCA_043777715.1 Cytophagaceae bacterium
TATTTGCTTGCCAACCTTGCCTTGTTTAGTATCTTGGTTTGTGCGGTGATTACTTTCGATATTTATTATCAAAAACCTAGTAAACAGCTTAATATTCAATCAATTAACGGTAAAATAGTAACCAATATCAAGCCAACAAATGAGGTGTCTATTTCCGAAAAACCGCTCATGGCCAGCACCTCCGAAACGAATGCTGAATTTGGCCAAAAACGGTTTTCGATGAACAACTTAAAAGAATATTTCAACGAATATCTACCGCTTATCGTCATGGCGTGGCTGTTGGGCATGGTGGCTTTTTTGTTGAGACTTTTGGGCAATGTTAGCTATGTATATTATTTGAAAAGACGTATAAATTTCCCTGCCGATGAATATTGGATTACCATGCTAGACGACCTCGTGAAACGTACAGGTTTGGCCAAAGGCATCGCCCTTGTGGAGTCGGCGATGGTTAGAACGCCCCAACTGATTGGCTATCTAAAGCCCATGATTTTGTTTCCGTTGGGAATGATAAATCGCATGAGTGCTGCGGAAGTAGAGGCTGTTTTGGCACATGAAATTGCCCATATTTTGCGTAGAGATTATCTCTTTAACATCGTTCAGAGTGTGATAGAGGCCATTTTTTACTATCACCCCGCAACATGGTGGCTGTCTGGACAGATACGAGACGAACGAGAAAGTGCCTGCGACGAGGTGGCCATTGCCATGATAAACGGCAACACCATGAACTACGCAAAAGCCCTTGTTACGGTACAAGAAATGGCTCATTTTCCAATGTCGTCGGCCTTGGCTTTTGCTGGGCAGGCCCGTAAAAGTCAGTTGATGAATCGCTTACAAAAAATCTTAAATATCAATCAAAACAAATCGAATGCCATGGAAAAAACAATTGCAGCTTGCCTTATTGGCCTCACAGTGTTGGGGCTAGTGTATGGCCAAAACACCCAAACATCGGGATTTAAAAATACCAAAATGCCAACAAATAGTTTAAGCATCGAAAGCCAAAACAACGACGAAGATCCCAAACTTGGCACAAAGGGATTTTGGAATGCGGTTATCGAAAAAAATGAAGTACAGGTACAGTTTAATAGCCGAAATAATGGCAATAGCTGGAACATGAACGAACAATTTAAGAAGACTGAATTTAGTAATTTTCCTAGTCAAGATACTGATTTTAAGTTGGTTAGGGAAAGTGGTACGATTACGTTTCAAGGAAAATTTGACGGAAATGAAGGCTATGGTAAATTTAGTTTTGAGCCTAGCGAAGCATTCAAAACGTATCTAAATACACAAAATATTGTGGGTGTTAGCGATGCCGACTTGCTGTTTTGTTTTATGAATAATATGGACAAAACCTATCTTGAAACCTTAAACAAAGCAGGATACAAAGATTTGAAAGGAAATAAATTACGTGAATTGGCCATCTTTAAAGTTACGCCCCAAAACCTAGAAACCTTTGTGCCTTTGCTTGAAAAAGAAAGCGGTTCGCAACCTAAAATTCAAGATATTATAGACCTTAAAATTCATGGAATTGATGAAGATTTTATTCAGTCGATGAAGAATGGGGGATTTCAGAATCTAAACGCTCAAAAATTAATAGAAGCCAAAATTCATGGAATTGATGGAGACTTTATTAAAGAAATACAGCAAAATATAAAAGGAAAAATAGACATTGACAAGGCCATCGAAATGAAAATTCATGGGATAGACGGAGACTTTAGCAACAAAATGAAAGACCTAAACGGGCAAGAAATGAACGTTGAGGAGTTGGTAAATGCCAAGATTCATGGGTTAGACAAAATGGACTTGAAAAAAATTAAGGAACTGGGATACAAGGACTTAAACACCGAAGACCTCCAAAGTTTTTCGATTCATGGTATTGATGCCAACTTTATTGAAAGCATGAATAAGGCGGGTTTGGGCAAGTTGAGTAATGACGAATTACTGAGTGCCAAGATTCAGGGATTGAATGCTGATTATATCAAAGGTGTGATTGATGCGGGACTTAAAAATCTTTCGTTTGACGATATAATGAGTTTCAAAATCCAAGGAATTTCTTTGGATTTTATGAAGAGTTATGCCGATGTAGGCTTTAAAAATTTAGACGCAGACGACTATGTAAATTTCAAGATTCACGGGATTTCGGCCAATTTTGCGAAAAGTTTGAAAGATATTTTTAAGAATATTACCAAAGACGACCTTGTGAATGCCAAAATTCATGGGATTTCTGCTGATTATATTAAAAAAATGAAGGAAAAGGGCTATCAATTACCAACGATTGACGATTATATCAATCTCAAAATACAAGGTTTTACTCGCTCGAACTTGGATAAAAACAGACCCGAGGGCTTTCATTTTGATAACAACAATGATTTTTCTTTAAAATCTGAACAAGACAATTTAGACAAAATGATGAAGAAATTAAATAAAGAGCAAGCGGAATTGAAAGCCCAAGAACAAAAGCTAAAATTGAATTATTTACCAAAACTCAATAAAAATCTTGACGATTTGAATGAAAAATTAAATTCTAATAAACTGGTAGAGAAGCTAATACGAGCTATGCACGCAGAAGGATTGATAAAGGTTGGCGATAAAAATCAGTTTAAAATGACAGAAAATTCGTTGGTTGTTAATGGTAAAAAAATAGACAATGAAGCCTTTGAAGGCTATAAAAAAATTGCTCAAAAAGAAACTAGAAACAGAATAAACAGTGGCACACGCATAGAATTTGACGGCTATGTATCAAAACTTAGTCCGCAAGAATTGGTAACATCGGGCCGTACACAGGTTACGATTGAAGACTGATTTAATGAGTTTGGATTTATAATTTTGGAGGGAAGGCGTTCATCAAAGAACACCTTCCCTTATTTTTTTGTTTATGATGAAACGAACCTAAACAGCTTCATAGCCTATAACTTATTGCTTAAAGCTACTCAAAGCCATATATTTAGAATTTCAAATCAAAAATCATGACAAAACTTTCGGTAAATATTAATAAAATAGCTACGCTCCGCAACTCACGAGGGGGCAATAATCCAAACGTTGTAAAAGTGGCTTTGGACTGTGAAGCCTTTGGTGCAGAGGGAATTACGGTACATCCTAGGCCAGACGAGCGGCATATTCGCTATCAAGACGTACTGGATTTGAAGGAAGCCATCGCCACCGAATTTAACATAGAAGGCAACCCCACCGAAGATAAATTTGTGGAGTTGGTACTCAAGGCCAAACCCACCCAAGTAACGCTCGTACCCGATGCTTTGGGGGCTTTGACTTCCAATGCGGGTTGGGACACGATACGCCACCAAAAACGCCTTACCGACTTGATTGATGTTTTTAAGAAAGCAGGAATTCGTACGTCTATTTTTGTAGATGCCATCGAAGATATGGTGCAGGGAGCAGCCCAAACGGGTACAGACCGCATTGAACTTTATACCGAAAGCTATGCCCAACATTACACCCAAAACAAAGCAAAAGCCATCGAAAATTTTGTAAAAGCTGCCATTTGTGCCAATAAACTCGGTTTGGGTATCAACGCTGGCCATGACCTTAGTTTAGAAAATTTGCGGTATTTTCAGCAAAATATCCCACAATTATTAGAAGTTTCCATCGGCCATGCCCTAGTGTGTGATGCCTTGTATTTGGGTTTACAAAATACAATTCAGCTATACCTACGAGAAACCCAGTGGCCTGTTGGGCAACGATAGGAGAGTGGAGGCATTAGATTTTACCTTTTTTTACTACCATACATACAAGCCCGTTAGAAAAGCCCTAATTTTGCGGTTTATCAAAAATCCAACTCCCCCATGTTTGACGAAAGCATAGAAATTTTAGGCGCCAGAGAGCATAACCTCAAAAATATAGACCTTACCATTCCACGCAATAAACTGGTGGTTTTTACGGGCATTAGCGGTTCGGGTAAATCGTCGCTGGCTTTTGATACCGTTTATGCCGAAGGCCAACGCCGCTACATGGAGAGTTTCAGTGCGTATGCTCGTAGTTTTATTGGCTCGATGGAACGCCCCGATGTTGATAAAATCAATGGCCTTAGCCCTGTAATAAGCATTGAGCAAAAAACTACGTCTAAAAATCCACGTTCTACCGTTGGCACCGTTACCGAAATTTATGACTTCATGCGTTTGCTTTTTGCCCGTGCTGGCGAAGCGTTTAGTTATGAAACTGGCGAAAAAATGATAAAGCAGTCAGTGGATCAAATCATCGAAACCATTTTGCAAGACTATGATAATCAGAAACTTACTGTCCTAGCCCCGCTCATTAAAGGCCGAAAAGGGCATTATCGAGAATTGTTCGTCCAGATTGCAAAAATGGGCTATACCAAGGTTAGGGTTGATGGCGTGGTGATGGATATTCAAGAAAAAATGCAGCTAGACCGTTTCAAGATTCACGATATAGAAATAGTGATAGACCGCCTAGTGGCTAATGCTGACGAACGTTACAGGATTTCCCAAAGCATACAAACGGCCCTGAACCAAGGTAAAGGTTTGATGATGGTTTTGGACGGAAAGGGCAAACCTCGCAATTTTTCTAAAACGTTGATGGACCCCATTTCGGGCATTAGTTACGACGAACCCGCCCCCAATACTTTTTCGTTTAACTCGCCTTATGGCTGGTGTACTAATTGTTTGGGTTTGGGGCATATCGAAGAAATAACCCAAGACTCTATTATTCCCGATAAAACCCTGAGTATCAGTCGTGGAGCGATTGCCCCCATTGGCGAATATCGGGAAATGTGGATTTTTAAACAGCTAGAAGTACTACTAAAACCATTCAAAGTGGGGCTTACAACGCCCATTCAAGAGTTTCCGCAAGAGGCCATAGACCTCATGCTTTTTGGTACAGACGAACCCGTGCCTGTGCCTTCAAAAAAGTATGAAGGCAGCGAATGGAACACTAAGTATGAAGGAATTATCAATTTTTTGAAACGCCAACAAGAAAGCGGTTCGGACAAACTACAAGACTGGCTCAAAGATTTTATGGTGGTGAGGCAATGCCCCGAATGTGAGGGACAAAGACTGAAAAAAGAAGCCTTGCACTTTAAAATAGACAATCGAAATATTTCGGATTTGGCCAATTTGGATATTTTAGAACTTGAGGCTTTTTATGTTGGGATAGAGTCCCGCCTCTCCGACCGCCAAAATGCCATAGCCAAAGAAGTATTAAAAGAAATAAGAAAACGAATCGGTTTTTTGACGGGCATTGGCCTAGAATACCTAACCCTCAACAGGCCGCTACGTACATTGTCTGGGGGCGAGGCACAACGCATTAGGTTGGCTACGCAAATAGGTACGCAGTTGGTAGGCGTTTTGTATATTATGGACGAGCCTAGTATTGGCTTGCATCAACGAGACAACGTAAAACTGATACAAGCCCTCAAAGATTTACGAGATTTGGGGAACACCGTTTTGGTAGTAGAACACGACAAAGACATGATGCTGGCCTCTGACTATCTGGTGGATATTGGCCCGGGGGCTGGCCGACATGGTGGCTCGATTGTGGGGCAAGGCACACCTGCCGAATTTTTGTTGAATGATTCTACAACCTCTTTGTTTTTGAGTGGAAAAATCGGGATAGAAGTACCCAAAGTTCGTAGAAAAGGGAATGGTAATACGCTGATTATAAAGGGTGTAACGGGTAATAATTTAAAAAATGTAAACCTAACCCTGCCCCTAGGCATGATGATATGCGTAACGGGGGTGAGCGGCAGTGGGAAGTCGTCGTTGATTCACGAAACCCTGTTTCCTATCTTGAATAAGCATTTTTTTAATGCCAAAAAAGAACCCATGTTTTATAAAAGTATCGAAGGGCTACAACACATCGACAAAGTAATAGAAGTAAACCAAAGCCCGATTGGCCGAACGCCCCGCTCAAATCCTGCTACTTATACGGGTATGTTTGCCGACATCAGAACGCTGTTTTGCGAATTGCCCGAGTCGAAGATTAGGGGTTATAAAGCAGGGCGGTTTTCGTTTAATGTAAAAGGTGGCCGTTGCGAGGATTGTGAAGGGGCGGGCATGAAAAAAATAGAAATGGAGTTTCTGCCCGACGTACACGTGGCCTGTGAAACCTGCAAAGGCAAGCGGTTTAACCGTGAAACCCTAGAAGTGAGGTTTAAGGGGAAATCGATTGCTGATATTTTGGATATGACCGTAGAACAAGCCGTGGACTATTTTGAATTTCAACCTAAAATTAAACGAAAAGTACAAACTCTTTCTGATGTGGGTTTGGGCTACATTACCCTTGGTCAGCAAGCCACAACGCTGTCGGGTGGAGAGGCACAGCGGGTAAAACTATCAGAAGAACTTTCAAAAAAAGATACAGGCAAAACCATGTATATCTTGGACGAACCCACCACAGGACTACATTTTCAAGATATAAAAACGCT
>JAYWHL010000555.1:0-2310 GCA_043777715.1 Cytophagaceae bacterium
CAAAAACACGGGGAAATTAACTACTTCAAGGTCTTTTAGCTGTTTTTTCCTGTCGGCTTTGGCATCTTCTTTTTCTTTGACGGCTGCTGCTGCTGCTGCTTTTTCTTCTTCGGTTTGTTTGGGCTTGTTTTTGTCTAATATTTTCTGGTTACCTTTTGTAATGTCGCTATTAAAACCAACGGCCTGATTGGCAAATGCGTCTTCAGGCTCAACGAACTCGAGCTTGGTCTCGCTAAAAAATGGTTCTGGCACGCCACCCAAAAACTTGTCTGTCGTTAGTTTGGCCACCGTACCTACTATCTTGCCTTTATTGTCTTGGCCTAAGGTCGTAACCTTTATCATTCTTATGGCAGGCTTGCCAGACAGCGTTATAGAGGCATACTTGTGCAAGGTTAGTTTAATAACAGTTTGGTCAAAGGCCATACTTTCTACCGACAATACCGCATTTTCTTTGTCTGTTTTGTCTTTTCTTACGGGTATGTCCTTAAAGGTCAACTTTTCGCCTGCTTTCAATGCAAAACCATTAACCCCACCACTTACTTCAGTCACATCTACGCTTCCACTAATTTCATACACATTGTTTCCCTTATTTAATGCTTTGTCAATGTTTACTGTAAAACCCTGAAGGTGGGTAAATTTTGGTATATCAGGGTCTTGTTGGTAAATCTTGATGTCTTCTTCTAGCGTTCTGGCTTTTTCACCTTTTATGCTTACCTTTTCAGTATTATAATCATCTTTCGAGAAAATCACCACACTGCCTTCACTAAAGGCAGATGAGAGTTCTTTTTCTATAAATAGCTCAAACAAACCCCCTTCTTGACTTGTAACCTTGCTTAGGCTACCCTCTATGGCCAAATCTACCCCTGCAATAGGCCCAATCATTTTTTGGTCTTTGTCGTAGGCTACTACCCTTCCTTTTACCTTTACGGCTTCTTTAAGTAGCACATCAATATCAAATGCCTGTCCATTTTGGCTACTTTCGGGCAACTCATAGTCTTTTATTGTTTCTTCAAAATAAAAAGTATTGGCATTTTCTTTACTGAGTATTTTAAAGGAGATACTTTTGCCTTTTACAAAAAATTTATAGCCAGTTTGCGATACGTTTTTGACATCGTTTTCTATCAAAATGGCACCTTCAACATAATTTTTTGAATAACCCTCTCCTTCTATCGAAAACCCCTTTTTGATATACATTCTCATGTTTACCAGTATTTCTACTGATTCCATCTTCATGTTTTTTTGAGTCATCAACTTAACTAGCTTGGCGTTCTTTCTTTTGAAATCGTCATTAAACAGTTCGTCTGTAACTTCAATATTTAGGTTATTGGTATTTGAAAATTCTGCAATTTTGGCTTTATAAAATGCCAAGCCTTCGTCTTTGAAGTCAAGGTTATTAACAACCTCAAACGTACTCATATCAAAACTTGTATTTTTGAAGTCCTGTGCTTTAACCTGTATTTTTGATTCTTTTTTTAGGTCAGTTTCTTCAGTGATGTGTAGCATAAAAGCCCCGTTTGCATTACTTCTTATACTAGTACTGTTGGGGTAAGACACCAAGGCATCGGCAATGGGCCTGTTATACTGGTCTCTTAGATAGCCTACCACAGCTACACCGTCTGATGTAAAATAAAACGAGTGGTTTACAGATGTTTTGGGCTTGTCTATTACCTTATACAAAGCTTGGCCACCACCAGGTTTGCTTACCAAAATGCCGATTTTAGTTATACTCGTATTGTCAACAATATTTTTAGGAATATCTAGTTCGTATTTTCCGTCGATGTCTGTTTGTACGTTGGTTTTCCAACTGGCATTCATCAATAGGGCTGCGCCTGTAATACTTTTGCTAGCTAGGTCTTTTTCTGAAACACTAAACACACTCACTTGTTGGTCAGCAATGGGGGTATTTTTGTTTTCGTTGCCAAAAGCCACCAAGCCTTTGACAGCAGGGTAGGGGTCAATGTAAAGAAACGTATCAGTAATCTTAAAAGACTCTTTGCTATTAACAGCATTGGTATTAACAATATCTATGGGATAGATTTGATCGTTAAATCCTTTGTCTTTGAATTGTAGTTTTAATATAAACTGATCATTAAACAACGAATTGCCAAACACACTAACGATGTTAGATTCTTTGAGGTTGGCTACTTTTACGTAGGTGGTTTTATTATACTTAAGTTCGGGCCTTGGGCTAGTGGTATTGCCTTCGCTTTCAAACAAGGCTTTTTCTTGCTCAACAATAGACTTGAGTCTATACAAACCCACTTCTTCAAAAGTAGAGATACTTATTTTACCCTTAGGGTCATATAGTTT
>JAYWHL010000556.1:0-2307 GCA_043777715.1 Cytophagaceae bacterium
CCCAAAATTTACCAAAACTACAAGGTTCAGAACCAGAGCTTATGGTTTTTTCTACCATCACCCAGCCAACCAACCAAACCCTAGCACCTGCCGAAGCAAGGGCATATCGGCTTTAGAAATTTTGAAAGGTAAAATTTAGACCATAAAGTCCTTCAACCGTTTGGCAAAGACAACTACCGTTTTTCATTTATTTACGCCCAATCATCAAAAGTTAAATAGCTTTGTCAATCATTTTTTTGGATAAAACCATCTAAGTGGCTAATGGCCATTACCTATCGACTTGAAATACAAGAGATTATAAATTTTATAACGCTGATTATTCTCTAACAAGTACTTAAAAACAAACTTTGTATGACCCCATCTCGCAAATTTTCTTTTATCAAAACGGCCAAAGACATTAGCATAAGCAGCACGCTTTCTATCATAGCTTTGGGTTTTGGCACGGCCATTGCCACCCAACAATGCACCAGCGACACCGACGAAGCCCAAAACGATAGCTACGAAGAAACCCAAGACGTTTATAACAAAGGAATCCGAAGCTACATAACCGAAATTTCCCCTGGCGAATTTAAAATTACCGACGAAATAACCGTTCCCAAAGATAGTGCAAGAGCCATTATTAGATATGCCGATGGCCACCGAGACACCCTAACACTTGCCGCAGCCAAACAACTGATAGACAGCGATATACGTAGTAATCAGAGTACAATTGGCCAGCAAAACAATTTGAGTAGCGTACTTTTGTATGGTGGAATGGGCTATTTGTTGGCCAACACAATGGGCAATAGTTACATGAACACCTACCGTAATTCTAGCCCCATGAATCTAAAATCTGGAGGGAGAGATAGTACCCGATACAGGCGGTCGGGGTCTAGGACTTTTGCAAGTCGTTTTTATGCAAACAGTAGTTCTTTTCAACGTTCAGAGGGCATTCATCAAGAAGTAAGTCAATCCAAAACAAGCGTTACTCGCATGGTTTCTAGGCCCGTGCGTACCCGAAGCGGCTTTTTTAGGTCGGGTGGTCGGGGCTTTGGCGGCTAAACAAAACAACTCAAAAACATATATTCCATGAAATTTATAAAACTTAACACTCCCCCCAATACTCAATTAAAAAACCTAGGTTGGGACTGGGCAATAGGCCAAGATACTTTGCCCTATATTACGAACGAATTATTGCAAGTATCTGAAAATGAGGCAGAAGCCTATTATAATGCCGCCAATACCCTGTATCAAATGTTGATAGAAGCTGGGCAATATGTGATAGACAATGACAAATTTGAAGCGTTGGGGATTCCACAAAATCTTGTCGAAGCCATTAAATATACGTGGAACAACGATGACCACCTACACCTCTACGGTCGATTCGATTTTGCTGGTGGTTTAGAAAACAAACCCATCAAACTCATCGAATTTAATGCCGATACCGCCACTTGTATTCCCGAAACAGCCATTATTCAATGGGCATCGCTCAAAACAAATAACCTAGACGACCAAAGCCAGTTTAACACCCTCTACGAATCATTAATAGAGCAATTTGGACTACTCAAAACCCTAAACCACAACCTTTTACCTACCCTGTTAATCTCTACATTAAGAGATTTTCCAGAAGATAGCAGCAACGCAATGGTATTGGGCGAGGCCGCAAAAGAGGCTGGTTTTGATGTAGTCTATGCCTATATAGACGAAGTGGAGTTTTCGGAAACCGAAGGTGTTTTTACAAGGATAAACGATATTGATTTTCTGAAATATGATTTTTGGTTTAAGTTAATCCCTTGGGAGTCAATCGCTTGGAGCGAACCCGATTTGGCAAATATCCTTACCAAAATGATTTTGAATAACAAAATAAAGATCATCAATCCTCCTTATACGCTACTGTTTCAATCAAAAGGAATCTTGAAAATTCTTTGGCAACTATTCCCCAATCACCCCCTTTTATTAGAAACCGATACCAAGCCCTTGACCAATAAAAAATCGGTACAGAAAGTACTTTTTGGCCGAGAAGGGGCAAACGTTAGGATTTTAGACCAAAATGGTAACGTAGAAACCGAAATAGAAGGCGAATATGAAGACCAGAAGTCTGTTTATCAAGCATTTACAGATTTTAACCAAGACCAATCAGGAAATTATTATCAAGCGGGGGTTTTCTTTGTTGGCGAGGGTGCGGGACTAGGTTTTAGAAAAGGCGGTAAAATTATTGACAACACAGCCCAGTTTGTAGGACATATTGTTGGGTAAATTCTCTTTATGACCATCAAAGCGTTTTGGCAATACTAAATTTTAGCCCCATACCATAAGGCTGCAAAGTTA